>JAQUOF010000003.1 GCA_028717225.1 Patescibacteria group bacterium | reverse complement strand
TATGATAAATTTCCGATGTAAAGTTTCTTTTCCATATAACTCTAACATTTTATGCGCGGGTAAGTTTTAACACTTATGAGCGCAACTCTTTTAAATTAATTTTCCCTGAACTCGACCGCGCATCATATATATAGATGCGTAATATTAAATTATATTAACTACAGGGCTACTTTTTTAATATATACCTTTTTGGATAATTGTCAAAAAAGTTATTAACATCTTTTCTTCTTTATATTTATACACTTATTTTTCACGGCCGTGAAAAATAAGTGTATATTTAGAAAAATCAAAAGGGTAGGCAAAACCTACCCTTTAAAATATAAAAAACACTTAAATTTATTCGTAGCGCAAGGCTTCAATCGGATTTTTCAAAGACGCACGCCGAGCCGGATAAATTCCAAAAACTAAACCGACAAAAGCCGACACTCCCAGACCGAGCAAAGCGCCGGAAACAGGAAAAGCAAAAGTCCAATTCAAAGCCATAATTTTTGACAAAATCAATGAAATCAAAAACGAAAAACCAGCGCCCAAAAGAATACCGATGATTCCGCCAATAATGGTCAGCATCATTGATTCTATTAAAAACTGGCTCAAAATATCCTGATTGGTCGCGCCCAATGCTTTTCGCAAACCGATTTCGTGAGTTCTTTCAGTGACTGAAACCAACATTATATTCATAATACCAACCCCACCGACAATCAGAGAAATAGCGGCCATGGCCGTCAAGAAAAGAGTCAAAGTATTCATTACTGTTCCAACCATTTCCATTACTTGAGCTTGTGTTTCAACAAAAAAATCGTCTTTGTCCGTATCGGTAATATTGTGATTATTGCGCAAAGTTATTTTAATATCTTCTATCGTCTGATCAACATTTTTTTCTTCATCAACTTCCACAACAAGACGATTATAATATTTAATGCCGAAAATATATTGCTGAGCGGTTGTATAAGGAACAATTAGAGCATCATCAAAACTGATAAAAGAAAATTGTCCTTTTTTTGGAAGAATGCCGATAATGCGCAAATTCTGATTTTTAACTTTTATTTTTTGGCCTATAACCTCTTCATCGCTTTCAAATAATTTTTCTTTAATTTTTGAACCGATAATTACCACAGCTGATTTGGAAGCGATTTCTTCTTCAGTAAAAAGGCGCCCTTCTTCCGGATAAATGTCATAAATTTGGGCGAAAAAATTATTAACGCCGAAAATCGTAGTTTGATGGATTTTATTTTCCCGAGTGGCCGATTCCGAACCGAAAACTATGGGCATAATTCCGGCCAAATGCGGCACATTGGATTTTTTTTGCAAATCTTCCACATCTTTATTTTTCAACGAATCGGTAAAAGTATTAAGCGAATCACTCATGCCGCTTGGCTGGCGGCCGGGAACAACAGCAATTGTTTTTGAACCCATGCTCTGAATTTGTCCCAAAATTAAATTTTGCGCTCCCTTGCCCAAAGACATTACCAAAATAATAGCCGTAATGCCGATAACAATACCTAAAATAGTCAAAAATGATCTTGATTTATTTGTTTTCAATCCGGTTAAAGATGTTTTAATGCTGTATTTTATGTTCATATTTCTATTTCGTAAAAGAATCGGTCGCCTTGCGACGCGTACCAACTGTTTTATCGCTGTCAATTTGACCGTCCAACATATGAATAATTCTTTGAGCATGCTCGGCCGTATTAGTTTCGTGAGTGATTAAAATAATTGTCTTGCCTTCTTTCTCGTTTAATCGCTGAATGATTTCCATAATAATTTGTCCTGATTTTGAATCAAGATTGCCGGTCGGTTCATCGGCAAAAATAACTTGCGGATTATTAATTAAAGCTCTGGCAATAGCCACTCTTTGTTTTTCTCCGCCGGAAAGCTGTGAAGGCAAATGATTGATTCTATGTGAAAGTCCGACTGATTCAATCGCCTTTTTCGCCATTTCATTCCAAAGTGATTCTTTAACATCAGAATAAAGAAGCGGTAATTTTACATTTTCCAAAACAGTAGTTCGGCTGAGCAAATTAAAAGTCTGAAAAATAAATCCCATTTTTTTATTTCTAACCATGGCTATTTCTTTTTGCGAATAACCGCTGAATGGTTTTCCGTTAAAATAATATTCGCCGCCGGTCGGTTCATCTAAAAATCCCAAAATATGAAGCAAGGTTGATTTTCCAGAACCCGACGGACCCATGATCGCCACAAATTCGCCTTCTTCTATTTTAAAAGAAGTATCAATCAAGGCCGGCGTTTCCACGCTGTCCGTATGATAAATTTTTTCCAAATTTTTAACTTCAATTAAAGCCATACTGGTTTTGAGTTATTAGTTTTTAGTTTTAGTTTGATAGTTTCCAAGTTTAGAACCAATAACTGAATAACTATAACCATCAACTAAAAACCATAAACTATAAATTAGAATTTGTTATTACTTTATAGAAGTAATAATTTTATCTCCTTCATTAAGTCCTTTGAGAATTTCTATTTCTCCTTCCGAACCGCGCATTCCGGTTTCCACTTCCACTTCTTTAAATCCGTTGCCGTCAATAATTTTAACTATTTTCTTGCCGTCTTTGTCGGTAATCGATCTTTGAGGAATAGTAATTACATTTTCATGCTGAGCGGCAATAATATCAATATTAGCCGTCATTCCGGGCTTAATTCTTTCGTCTTCATTTTTAAATTGAAAATTAGTTTTATAAGTTGAAACTCCTTCAATCATGGTTTCCGATGGATCAATTTTCACCAATTCAGCTTGCCAAACAACGCTTGAACCATAAGCATCAAGAGTTACGTTCGCCAAATTTCCAATTTTAACTTTGGCAATATCCGCTTCGGGAATATTTGTTTCAATTTCAAAATTTTTATCGCTCATTATTCCGACCATCACTGTATTGGCAGTAACAAATTCTCCAACTTTGGCCTCTTGTTTGGTAACAATACCTGCAATCGGCGAACGTAAAATCAGTTTTTCCATTTGAACTCTGGTATTTTCCACACTTGCTTCGGCTTGATTAATTTTCGCTTGCTGTGAAACAACATTGGCCTCGGCTTGTTTTACTTGAAATTTTTGAGAATCAATTTGTTCTTTAACTGTTCCCGCCTTGCTTAAAATAAGTTCTTGTTCTGCCAAATTAAGGCTCGACTGAGCAGCTTCAAATCCTTCTTTCGCAGCGCTTAAATTAACAACCGCCGTATTCATGTTTGTTCTGGCAATTGAAGTATTGGATTTATGAGTATCAATTGTTGTCTGTGAAAGGCCCGACATCGCCGGCGTTAAACCGTTAACCACATTGGCGATTTGTTCCAAAAAAGAATTAATTTGGTCTAAATTTTTTTCAGCCTGAGATAAATAAATATCAAAATCACTTGACGCGGAAATTTCTCCCAAAGAATCATCCCAATCAGTCAGCATATTTTCAATTGAAATTCTGTCTTGTTCAAGATTTATTTCCAAACTGAAATTATTCAATGAAAAATTAAATTGCGGATCCGCAGAGGTCGGCTTGTCAAACATCTGATCAATTTTATTTTTTATTGAATCATCTGATTTGGTGTAAGCGTCTTTTAATTTATCAATCAAATCGTTTTTGGCGTTTGCCAAAGATATTTTGGCATTGGCCACTTTAATTTCTTGAACTTGAATTTCTTCTATTCTGGTGCCGCTTTCCATTTCGGTCAATTTTGATTTTTGCGAGTCAAGCGCGGCTTGATATTGATTAAGCTGGGCTTGGGCGCTTTCTAAATTGGCTTGGTTTTGACGAAGTTCGGTTAAAACTTCCGTATTATCAAGTTTAACCAGTATCTTCCCTTTTTCTATTTTATCGCCGATTTTTACATTAGCTTCAATTACTTTGCCATTTTTCTCAAAAGCCAAATCAACCGTTTCCACGGGCTTAATATGGCCCGTAACACTAACTTCTTGAATAATGTTTTGTTTGCTCACAGCCATAGACTCAAATTGCAATTTTTGCGGCCGGCGCGAAATAATAAATCCGCCGATTGCCAAAATAATAATGACTATTAAAATGATTAATTTTTTGTTTAATTTAGGTAAACGCATATTTTATTTTTTGTTAATTATTTAATTAATTCTGTTAATTTATCAAGTTTTTTATGGAATACGGAAACAATCTTCCCGAATTTATTGCTCGGGATAAGAATTATTGTTTCTGCCGGAGTTAAAAAAGCCACCATCTTATCGCCGCTTTTTATTTTTAATTTTTTGCGAATTTCGGCCGGAACTACTATTTGTCCCCGCTCGCCGACCGTGGCAGTGTCAAAACAAACTATGCTTTCAAAAAAATCTTTTTTCATAAATTTTTATATTAAATAATATGATTTATATGAAATGTCATACAAATCATATTATAACTTATCTATAATCCTTGTCAACCCCCACACCAAACTTAGCACTTGATTTACATATTATAAAAGTCGTAAGGCGGAAGCCGCTTCGCTCTTATCTCTTCATATTAAAAAAGCCTTACGTTGAGTTATGGTGTGGGGGTCAATTCCGTCGGTGTATAAATAAATTCCAATGAAATAAAACAGGTTGGGAGAATTTCGATCTTCTCCCAACCCCTAACCCCTAAATAAGTGGTTTAAAGTGATTAATTATCATCAAGGCGGAATTCCTTTTAGAAGCATGATCACCTCCTTTAATTATATAAAATATAATATATTTTTAAAATCTTGTCAACTGGAGTTGAAAAGTTATTGTGAATAAAAAAAGAGTCCTTGCTTACAATAAAACAAGGACTCTGAATTAAATTACATTGGTATTATCTGGCTGGACAATCCCACTCTCTCCAAACGAACATCCTTATTATATTTATATATCCGGATGTTTGTTGACTTGGGGTTGCCCAAATAAATACAATTGCCGTATCCGTCTATATCATAGACCCTCACAAACCAATGCCTGAATAGCCGCTCCCCTAACAGACTAAAAGCAACCATGGCATTCACGAGTTGCTGTGCTGTTGGTACAGATTCATTTTTCCGAAGTAATAACATCTGATCGCGATAAGATTTATTGACAGAGCCCGGAATTTCTGTTTTCCTTATTAAATTCCACTCTATCTTCCCCGCCTTTTTGGCAAATTCTTCGTTATTATACTCTGAATTTTTACTGCCATAAAAAAAACTTGGCTTCATGGCTTTTTGAGTAAGGATTGGTTCGCCATAATTAACAACCAAAACATACTTATCTTTAAGATTCCTTAACACTGTTTCGGAGTATGGTATTTGAGACAAAATCCCAAACTGTTCTTCAGTTGGGTAAATGCCAAGATGCTTTCTTGCTTCTTCTATGCCAAAAATATTTCTACCCATAATTGCGCATGCTACGGGCAGATAGACATATTTGGGCTCAAAATTTTTTTTCATCAAAGCCTCCTTTCAAAGAACCTAAGTTATATTAATATCTTATTTTAATTTAATCAGAAAAAATTATTTTTGTCAACCCCGTTAAAGATTTAAAGTAGGGCTATCTATTAAATTAAATCAAGAACGAAGTGGCTTTGCCTTATAATCTTTATAAAAAAATAAAATCTATTATGAATCTCTAATAGGGTCAACCCCTTATTAAATTTTATCCAAATCGCCATTGAGAATAATCGGTTTCATTGCCTCTATTTCGTCAGTATAATTAATTTTAGGAATCGGATTTAACAAAAATATTTTTTTATTTAAAATATGCGCAAAAGCCATCTCTATCAAGCTGTTGCCTCCGATATAATTTTCAATGTTATTTTTATCTTTATTGATAACCAATACTGCATCGCATTTTTTTATTTCTTCAAAATATTCTTTAAAAACATCTCCTTCAATTTTCGCCCATTTATCTTCATGACTAACTTCGCCTTCGGCGTATTTTAAAATATCCTTGGGCACAATCACAACAAATCCTTTTGCTTCAAGGATTTTTTGAGTTTCCAATATTTCTTTTGAGAAGGCAATGCTGCCACAAATCGCAATTTTCATATTATCAGTATAATATTTTTTAAAAATTATGTCCACCCCACCACCTAGAAATTATATTTTTTTAATGCGAAGTATAAAATTGAATTTATGATTTATTAGAATTTTTTATTAAAAAAATATAATTTAACTAAAAACATAAAATTGAGCATTATAATTTCTTGGTGGTGGGGTCAAAAAAAATGATTAGACCGAGAGTTCATCTCGGCCTAATTTTTATTAATATTTCTCTATTTTCCCCTCCTTAATTTTATTGTATTTACCATTATTCGCAGCAAATATAACAAAATCATTCAAATTTTTTACCAGATAGATAGTATTCCACGTACTATCTAAAAAAACAATTCCTCGTTTCATTTGTATTTCCACAGTTTTTTGCCCCGTAGAATCAATAACTATTAAAGAACCCCATTCAATAATTATTTTTGATTCCACTAAATCCAAGATTACCGAATCAGCATTGATGATATAACTTGGATTTGTAACACAATCAAGGTCTTTTGATTGTGTTACGGTCATTACATCAGGAACCGATAATTCTGCTCTGACCGGATTGGCCAGAAAAATATTGCAGAGAATAAATCCCAAGGCAACTGACATTCCCAACTTCAAAAAATTTCTCATCTTTCCTCCCTGCCTGCCGATAGGCGGGCTCTTTTTAAGGTTATATCCTTAAATCTTTTTTTATTATAACAAAAAAATAAAATCTGTCAACCCCACCACCCAGAAATTATAATGCTCAATTTTATGTTTTTAATTAAATTATATTTTTTTAATAAAAAGATCTAATAAATCATAAATTTAATTTATATTTCGCATTAAAAAATATAATTTCTAGGTGGTGGGGTCAAGAAAAAAAATTGGGTGCAGACTAGTCAAACTAGTTCTGCACCCTGATATGTTATATACTCGCTATTTGGATATTTAGCTCTTCCTGTTGTCTTCTTAGTGTGTCTCTCGCTTGAAAAACTAAGGAGTTCCTATCTTCAATTTTAACCTTATGCAAAAATAAAGTTGAAGAGTTCTCAACAGAATTGACCGGTTTTACTATATTCACCTTCGGAATATTGAATTCGATTTTTCCAATCTCTTTTTTTACCGGTTTTACTAAAACCTGCGAAACTAATTCAACGGGCTGAGCAACGGTAGATAAATCATTATTACTTATCTCTATACTCATCGGCAATACTTCTGGCATTGTTGTTACCTTGCTTACAACCGGTGTAAATTTGTTTTCCAAATTTGTAGTAGAAGCATAAGCTCCTATGGCAGTAAACACAACAACAATTAACAGAATTTTTTGAAATTTATTCATTTAAGACCTCCCGTCTTATTAGTTTTGCGAATCCTTTCTTTTTAGCCCGGATTCGCTTCGGCTATTTATAAAGAACTATATTGTGTTATATATAATAGCATATTTTTGAATTTTGTCAACCCCCTCACATGTGGAAAACCATAAAAGGCATACTATCTTTCATTTTTTTATATATACACTGATTTTATCTTATCTAGATGCTTATTTTTAACTTTATGCCTATTAAGCTGTAATTTCTAAGGAAGACAATAGTTTTCCTTATGAGAGGGTCAAGCCCTATATTTGGGGATAAATAAAAGGGCGACTTCGCCGTCGCCCCTTATTTTTATTCATTTTCATTATTTTATTTAGCAGTCTTTAGGCTAACCATCCATGCCCTTAGACATTCTTCTACTTCTGGAAAATCCGAAAACGCGCCCTCAGTACAAGAAATAATAATCACTATAGCTTCACCTTTTAATATGGGACACACTAGAGCACAGACATCTTCTGTTATAAAGGATTCCAATTTATCCATCTCCTTTATAAAATCTATGTTACAAGCAGAGCCTTTGTGCTCTCCTTTCTCAAAAGTGAATATGCGTCCCTCACTTTTTATAATTTCGGAAACAGGAAGTTCAAAATCCTCTTTTATCTCTTCGGCCCCATAGAGCCTTAACTCACCTATTTTGATGTTCCGATCTTTTAAAACTCTTTTGAGCTCCAAAAAATTTCTTCTCAATACCTCTCGGATTTCTTCCTGATCCTTTACTATAATTTCTGTTGCTGTTCCCATGTTTGCCTCCCTTCTTTTTTTCTATTTTGTTTTTATTTATTAATGAACCTTGAAAAAAAATTATAGCATATTTTCAAAAAATGTCAAGGTTTCTTTTAGTAAATATAATAAATAAATTAGTACACTTATTTTACACGGCCGTGTAAAATAAGTGTACTAGTAATAATTTGATAATTTCCGATTTAATAAATTCTAAATGAAATGCTATAATCCCTTTATATCAAAAAGGCGCGGATTAACTCAACGCCTTTTTATTTCATACAGGCTTCCAATATTTCTCTAAAAGTCCTTTTATCCGGCTTGTCCAACTTTGGACAATCAGAAATCGGTTCTATGGGCAAAATTCCTAGTTTCCTTAAAGTTTTTTTAACTTCATCCGCTTTAATTGTAGAATTTGGATTAGTAGAAATCTGCCAATAACCTGGATGATTATTATCAAAAATGTCCATTTTCCCTCCTTTATGTTTAAATTATAGCATAAAATCAAGAAATGTCAACTCCATCAGAAATTAATCAATAAACTATTGATATATAAAGGCTCATTTTTATCCACTTGACAAAAATCGAAAAATGTGATATTTTAAATATGTACAATAAGTTGGTAATTTAACAACCAAAAAAAAGTAAAAAAAGAGGGGGTGAATATGTTTAGTTTATTGATGATGCTGGTAATGGCCTCTCCTTCAAATTTAAGTATACAGTTTGGACTAGAAGGAGGACCGAATTTTCTCGGAGTAAAGGCTGTCGCTACTAATAATGTATGGGGTGGTCAAACCTCCCTAACCGGATTCCCACGACCTGATCATGATGTAGTATTATGGATGCATCGGGTAGAAGCTATAAGAATCTTAAATTCTGAAATTTCTTATATCTTTGGTGGGGCTCTTATCTCCGAAGTAAAAGGAGGCGGAGAAAATCGAACAGGTTTTGCCATAACATTTGGTGCGGGTACAAAAATCTTTAACAACTGGTCTATTGAAGTAGGACTAGGTCGTCAGGTCTCAGGAGAAAATCCAGGAGCAAAACTGGTGACTCCGTATAGTACCTACCAGAACTGTCCTTGGATAGTTCTTGGAGGATTTTACGGACATTTCAACCTTTTTTAAAAATTTAAGGGCCTTAATCTACACACATAATAGTGTAAGATTAAGGCCCGTTTTTTTATCTAAAAATACTTTATTTATTTCCCATCACCCATTTATTGAAATACATAAAAGGGATGTTAATCAATCCCACCAGCCATTTAATTGTAATTTGACCCAAGATCAATGGCCAAATCGGCGAAACTCCCAAAAAAGCGATTGTGATAAAAAGAAGCGAATCCAAAGCGAGCGCGGGCAAAGAACTGAATGCGTTTCTCATCCACAAATATCTGCCTTTTGTTTTTGTTTTAAAATATGAGAAAATAATTGCATCAACATTTTCGCTGATTAAAAAGGCAATCCAGCTTGCCGCCACGATCCGCGGCACTAATCCGAATATCTGTTTCCAAACATCTTGCATCTGCCAAAATGGCGCGGCCGGAAATATCACGCCCAGCCAAAAGAAAAATACCATCGCCACCTGAGAAATAAAAGCGATTAAAATCATTTTTTGAACTTCCCTTCTGCCGAACTTTTCGTTCACAATATCCGTCAGAAGATAAGTGATGGAAAAAACAAGAATTCCGCTCGGCGCGAAAAATGTCTTAAACCCCAAATCAAAAGCGGAAATTTTTATTGCCAATATCTGGGCGACTAAAATAAAAGTCACATAAAGCGCGATCAACAAATCGGGCTTATTATATTTTTTGACATACCAGCTGCCCAATAGCGTAAAACTCGTTATTCCGATAATCCACAAAATTAAAATAAACATAATTTAAATTATTTTTTAACTAATTCAACAGACAAACTTTCAAGAGGAATTCCTTGATATTGCTTTTTGCTTATTTCCTTATTCTCCAATAAAATATTGGCAATAAATCCCGCCTTTTTTATTTTATTCAAATAATCCTCTTTCAATAACGCTCCTGCCACGCAACCAGATAACAACTCTTCATTATTTCTTTGCTCGTCTGACAATTCTTTTAATAAAACAATATCCGAAACATACATTCTGCCTCCCTTTTTTAAAACTCTATAAGCTTCTTTAAATGTTTTTTCTTTATCCGGAGTAAGATTTATGACGCAGTTTGTTATTATAACATCCACCGTATTGTCTTTAATCGGCAGATTTTCTATTTCTCCTAAAATAAATTCTAAATTTTTTAAATTATTATTTTTGGCGATTAATTTTGCTCTTTCAACCATTGCCTCAGTCATATCTATCCCGATAACCTTGCCGTTTTTACCGACTTTTTTTGCGGCTAAAAGACAATCAATGCCCGCACCTGATCCTAAATCCAAAACCGTATCCCCTTCTTTTATCTTGCTTAAAGCTACCGGATTTCCGCAACCAAGACCAAGATTCGCGCTTCCTGCTACTTTGAGATCATTTTCCGAATATCCTATATCTTTTGAAATATTCCCACTGCCTCCGCAGCTGCAGCTGCAACCGCATTGAGAGCCGCTCTTCGCCAATTTTTCATATTTACTTTTTACGATTTGTTTTATATCTTTTGAATTTTTCATAATTTAATTTTGTTTATAATATTTTTAGTATAGCAAATTTAAGGAATAACGCTGAATATTAAAATCAAGACCATCACCGAGATAATTATAAAAATTATTCCGGTAATTTTTCTCCACATAATCGCCGTTGGCGTAATTTCCGTTTTTATGCCGCTTAATTTATTGCTGAATTTTATGCTCCACTCAATAAAAGGCCGATATAAACTTAAAATGCCTATTACTAAAAAAACAAGAGTTAATAATATCATCACAACCCAAGACCAAATTGGCATTTCTGAACAAGGAACTATTTTCCCGTTTACAGAACAATCTGCGGCGAAAACATTATTCGCCGGGATCAAAACAACCATAGATAATAAAATCAGAGAGATTAATTTTTTAGTTTTCATATTTAATTTAATTACAAATTATACCCTTATTATACCATAAACAAAATATTATGAAATCATCGAAAAATAATTTTTATCATCTTCTCTTGACATAAACAAAAAAATATGCTAATATAAAAATCAAAGGAGGTAAAAAAATGATATTCATTGAATTCACTTTGTCAGACAAATGCACTAAAGATTACTTTGTTGGTGCAAGTTATAATGATGTTATGACAGATACCCAAAATGGTACTGAATTCGGATCTAACTCGTATTCATCTCATCGGGAAATCACCGAAGAGGAAGCGCGATCACTAAAATTGGGTTTTTTAGATGAAGGAATCGAAGCTATTCAAAGGGGATGTAAAAATTTCTATCTCAATCGTCCCATATAAAGCACGAAACACGAAGGAAGCGGAGAAACCGCTTCCTTCTTTTTTTTATAAAATTTTATACCATAGCATCTCTCCTTTCTTTCACAAATCCTATCCGCTTGTTTTGTGCTGTCATTTTTATAAAGTAAGCGAGTGTTTTTTTATACATATCCATATGGTGTTGTTTGCGATCTTCAATGTATGCAATTCTAATACGCCGATATGAGAGCGGAAATTTTTGAAAATATTTCCAAGCATTTTTATTTCTCCGCAACGCCTTATAAATATCTTTGGGAACTGCGAATTTATCGATTTCATCTATTTTCGGATTAAATGCATGCTCAATAGCTTTAAGTCCATATTTTGTCATCTTTTTTTCTTTTATGAGTTCATATATGCGTTCTCTATTCATTTGCGAAAGTCCGCTTCTCGGTCTACGCGGTGAAAAACGTTGCGCAAAACGCTCTTTATCAATTTTTTTAATAGTGCTGTCAATCCACCCATAACAAAGAGCTTCCAGGACCGCATTATCATATGAAATACGAGGTTTTCCGGTTTCTTTGCGATAATATATAAGCCATATTTCTTTTTGGTTTTTATGATTTTTTATCAGCCATTTCCGCCAATTTTTCCTATTGGTTACGTAAAGTGTATTTTTAATTTCCATATTTTTATAATATCATTTTTTGTTCAAAAGTACCAGATTTAAAAAAAATCAGGGGCGAACATAAGTTCGCCCCTTTATAATTCTCTCCTTTCATTTAAGATTATCGTTTATCGCTTTATAAGCCTTTTGAATATTGCCACCCTCTCGATTACAGAGATAGGAGACAAAACTGTGAAGTTCCTTAAGATCGTATTTCTTGTAAATAGAAATGAGTTTCCGAGTAAGAACAAAAAGATGTTCTGCTATCAAATCATTGTCTGTCCTTTTTGTATCCACGTGAATTTTGCCACTTTCTGTGACCGTGATAATACTTGCGGCCATCAGCTTGTTCAAAATTCCCATGCATTCGTTGACGTATGGAGCCACAGTCGGATTATTGAAATTACCCTGTTCCAACATTCTGATTAATACAGGAATAATCATGGCAGTAAGACTTGAAAAAGCTTCTTTTTTATCGCCAAGTAAATTTTTTTCAATTGCCTGATGAATTCCTTCAATAACAAGCAGGGTCGCTTTCATTTCCTCAACTTTTGATTTGTTGTCTCCAAAGACTTCAATCAAATGTTTATCAATACAGAAACAATGTCCGAATTCGTGGCCAAAAACGTCAAGATAGGTGTATTTTTCTCTTAAAAATTTCATCACCCATGTTTGACTTTCCGGGTCAAGCACTTTTTCAATAAGACTCTGAAATTGTTGAAAGCGCTGTTCCATGGATTCTTGATCCAAAAAAACTTTCATTCCCAGCGCTTGCGCTTCCGGATAATTCGGCACTGACTGGCCGGCTAGCCGAAAATCAATATTTGAACCGCTGGCTAAAATAGTCACGAAAACTCCAATATCAGTTCTTTCAATTTTTTTAACTGCTTCTGGGTCAAATTTCTTTGCGAGATCGCTCATTTCTTTGCGCATAAGACACAATTCTTTCGCACGATAACCTGTTCGCCACAATAAACGAAATTCCGGCGCTATGCGAAATGGATCTTCATAACCCCATTCCATCATATGAACCGGGATAAGACGTCGATCAGGGCTGATTTCTATCCATTTTTTATCAACCTCTATCCACAGAGCTTCCATTTGTTTCAAGTTTTTATTAATCAAAGCTTTGCGAAGTTTTACAAAATATTCCCGATAATCAGTATTATCCGGCAAATTCCTTGCCAGTTGTTTTAAAATCTTGGCAATTCCATTAATTTCAATCGGAAACATCTTAGCTAGTGGAATTTGTTTCGCCTTTTCAATTTGCTTCGCCGTCAGTGATCCGGTATAAGGATCATTCGGGCCTTTGGCAAGTACTGAATATTTATCGGTTTTGCCGGATTTTTGAATCAGTTTTTTTAATTCATCCGCGCTCAGCTTGCTGGTTCGAAACGGAATAACAACCCATTTCCACCACTTGCTGAAAAGATCATCAAAAAACGCGCCTATTCTGTACCCTGCCTCGGCAATGAAAACTTCTTCGTCAAATGCCAAAATATTAGGACATGACCTGCAAACATCTTTCAATGCTGCGTGAATCGCATCCTGACATGGACGGACAACCAGCGAATAAAAAAATGACAACTTAACGGCATCATTTTTCGGCAGTTGAGCGCCTGCCGTATTGGTTCTTCTAGCAGCGTATTCCACTGCCAAATCAACCGGCACATTGAAATCAATCGCAGATATAATTTTTGCAATTTGATTTTTGATTCTCTCATCATTCATAAGAAAATCATCAACGCTACTCATCTCTCCTGCAAATATCACCGTAGGTTCTTCTGATAAAACAAATTCTTTCGGCCTTTCTTTTAAAACCTCAATTAACTCCGCAGAGTATTCCTTTGCTTTTCTTAAATCCATCTCCCACCTCCTTGTGGTTAAATTTAATTTTTTTCAATGAACAACTATTCCTTCCCTTAAATTATTATTTATATTTTAGTTGATTTTTAGAAAAATGTCAATATCAAAAAGAGCCTCCTACTAAGGCTCTTTTTGCTGCGGGAGATGGATTCGAACCATCATAGCCAGCTCCAAAGGCTGGAGTCCTACCATTAGACGATCCCGCAATATTCAAATTATTATAACAAATTTTCAAAATTTAGCAAATTATTTTCCTTGCCATTTCCAGAAATATTTAATCCCGCTGGCAATATGAATCCAGGTAATTTTAGACAATATAGTCGGACTGGCGCTGCGTTCCGCCGAGAGCCGCTGATGAAAATGGTACATTTGGGCTTCAGGAAAATAATAAACTTTTTTGCCGAATTTCCAAATTCGCCGGGCTAAATCAGTATCTTCAAAATAGAGAAAAAATCTTTCATCAAAATAATTAATTTTTTCTAAAACTTCTTTTCTAATCATCAAGGCCGCGCCCAAAAGCCAATCTACTTCTCTTGTTTCATTGTGCTGCCAATCTGACATTAAATATTTGCCCAATTCCTTTTTTAAAAAAGGAAGTTTGCCTAAAAAAGTCCGTCGAAGAATCGGCATATACCAACAAGGAAGCTTACAACTGGAATACTGAATTGTTCCATTGGGATTTAAAAGTTTGGGACCGACCATAGCCGCCTCGGAATTTTCTTCTAAAAATTGATAAAGTTTTTCCACTGAATCTTTCAAAACAATCACATCCGGATTTAAAATTAAAACATATTTTCCTTGAGCCAATTTAATTCCCTGATTATTTGCTTTGGCAAAACCGTAATTTTTATTATTTAAAATAACTTTAAGTTTTAAAGACGGAATATTAAGCTCTGACAAAAATTTCTTGCTTGTATCTTTGGAATTATTATCAATGACAATCACTTCAAAATCAAGATTGATATTGGCTTCAACAATATTTTTTAAGCATTGCTTTAAATAATTTCGATGATTGTAATTAATAATGATTATGGATAACATACTATAAGTAATTATTTTGTCCATTTTTTAATTTCTTCGGGGCCGACTTTTGCCATTTTAAGAATATATTTTCGCTTTCGCAACATTTCCGGCAATCCTCTGAAAAAAGACAATTTGGCCAAAAATAAATTCTTGGGCTGGCGGAAAAAAAGATAAAATGTTTTTAAAAGCTGATACCAAAAAATAAATAAAAATCGGGAGAAAAAATTTTTCCAATAAATATTTTTTAAAACCATCCAGAGATGATTCCGATATGAGAAAAAATTGACGGTTTGCGATTGATAAAAACGTCTGTCTTTTGGCGCTCCTTGGCGAAAATGATAAGCTTTTGCTTCCGGTTCGTAAATTGCTCCAAAACCGGCCAAACGCAATCGCCAAGCCAAATCCGCGTCTTCTTTATAAGCAAAAAATTGTTCGTCAAAATATTCGCTTCCCGCTTTTGAAGAATCGGTTTTAATTTTAGTTTCTTCCAACGCGCTTTTTCTGTATAAAACACAAGCGCCGGAAATGCCGAAAACTTCTTCTTTTTTATCATATTGTCCCCTGTCTTCTTCATTTTCTCCCCTGTCAACTATGCGGCTATTTTTCAAAAATAAAAGCCCGGTGCTGTCAAAAATATTTGTTTTAACTTTTTCCGCCAGTTCTTCTTGATCAAATTTAATTTTAAGTATTTTACCGCCGAAACTGGCCGCTGATTCGTTCTCTTGGGCGGTTTTTATTATTTTTTCCAAAAAATCCGGTTCCAAAAGTATATCCGGATTCATTACCAAAACAAAATCTGCCTGACCCAAAGTTAAACCCAAATTGTGAGCTCCTGAAAATCCCAAATTTTTAATATTGCGAAAAACAAAAATAGAAGGCCTGGAATTCAATATTTTCTTAGCTTTTGCCAATAAACTGTTTGGATTGGGATAATTTTTTTCCACAAATTCAACCGTACTGTCGCAAGAAGCATTATCAACGATTAAAACGGAAAAATTTCTATAAGTTTGCGCCAAAATAGAATCAAGACATTCTTTGATAAATCGTCTGCTGTTCCAAGTAACAATTTGAATGGAGATTTTAGGAATTTGTTCTTTCATTTCTATTTAAATTTATTAAATAAGCGGCCGTAAAAGTGAGATATAAAATACCCAAGGGATGAAAAATAAACGGGCCGGTCAAACTGGCAACCATTAAAGCGGCCACACCCCCCATTAATCCTATCACAATTCTTTTTTTAAAAATATCTTGCGAAATAATTTTTATTGTTTGGAAACCCTGATAAAAGATCGATCCGAGTAATGACAAAAAGGCTAAAAGGCCGATTAATCCAAGTTCCATCCAAATTTCAAAATATCCCCAGTCTAAATGAAAAGTGCTTTGCATTTGATTTGTAGCCGGATCCAAATAAGAAACAGTCGCCCCCAGGCCTGAACCAAAAATCGGATCTGCCTTAATTTTTTCCGCTAAAAGCGGCAAAATCACCATTCGCGTCAGAGAACTGGTTTCTTCTTGGGGTGAAATTATTGTCCCTAAGCGATCTTTAAAAAAATCTAATCCTTTAAAAATCGTCATGCCTCCGAAAAGAGTGTAAATAAAACAGAATTCAAAAATTAAAATTAAAATTACGGACAAAGAAAAAAGCATCCATTTCTTGCGATTTAATTCTTTGGCTAAAAATATCAAACCGGCAAAAAATCCCAAAAAATAAGCGCGTGAAAAATTAATTAAAATTGTCAAACCGCTTAATGACGCCAGCCAGAAAAAAAAGAGCTGTTTTTTTAATTTTAATTTTGTTTCAAATAACAAGCTTAAATAAATCAAAAATAAAGGCAAAATTAATAAATGAGCCGGCGTGACAATGCGGAAAAAATTTCCGTTCATATAAGTGGCCTTGCCTACTGCTATACTGCGCCACCACCAATAAAAACTGTTATGAACTTGAACCAAGCCCGAACCGAATAAAATCAAAACAATAATGGTTGAAATTCCAATACCAATAGTTGCGCCCTGAGCCAAGCTGAAAACATTTTGGTCAAATTTTTCTTTTTTCAAAACATCTATCAAAGGAAAAAGTAAAAGAAAATAAGAATAATTAATAAAATCTTTAACAGCCAAAATACCATGATTTCTGATTATTCCCTGAATTAAACCGAATAAAATTAAAATTAAAAAAACTAAAAATAAAATATAAAACGGTGATTTTTTTTGAGAAAACAAATTTTTCCATTTTTCCGAAAAAAATTTCTTGACCGCCCAAACAAGCATTACAATCGCAAACAATGTAAGCCGCAAAGAGATTCCTTTAAATTCAAACAAAAGTCCTCCATGACCTGATAAAAATTCAAAAATAAGAATCAAAAAACCGTATTCTATTTTATATACGGATAAAAAAATTGCCGACAAAACAATCAATATAAAAATAACATTCGCCAAAATTGGCTGCAGATAACCTAAAAACGACAAAATCTGAAAAAGAAAAAAACCTAAAACAATAAGAGGTATTTTTTTGTCTAAATTAATGGCTTTCATGGCGGAAAGAAAAAATTTGAACTAAACAAGCTAAAAATAAACTGATTGGATTTAAAATCAAAAGCGGCCAATATGAAACAAAGCGGGAATGTTTTTTAAAATAATAAATGGTGCTCCGGTTGTAGGTGCGCTGTTTCGGGCAAGATAACATCTGGCGAAAACTTTGCGCGCCGTAATGAAATATCGCGGCATTTGGATAATAAATCACCTTATAGCCCGCTTCTTTCACTCTTTTGCAAAAATCAACTTCTTCAAACCATAACCAGAATTTCTCATCCAATAAACCGACTTTTTCCAAAACTTCTTTTTTGGTCATTAAAAAAGCGCCCATTACTTGGTCAACTTCGCTTATTTTTTCGTAATCAAAATCAGTTTGAAAATAATCTTTTAGAATTTTCACTTTATAGAAAAAACGATGAAATTTTAAAAAAACCATCGCTTGCGAAAGAATTGTCGGAAAACTTCTGACTGACTTTTGTATTTTATCGTCTCGACCGATTAATTTGCCCCCCAAAACGCCGCAATCTTGATTATACTGCATAAATTGAACAGTTGTTTGCAAAGTATTGCCGATAATTTCCGTGTCCGGATTTAAAAGCAAAACAAATTCTCCTGTGGCTTCTTTAAGCGCTTGATTATTGGCTTTGGCAAAACCGATATTCTGTTCGTTTAAAATCACTTTTAAATTTTCATTCTGACTGATTAAACTTTTCAAATATTCTCTCGAGCCGTCTGCTGAATTATTATCAACCACCCAAACTTCATAATCCAATCCGTCAACATTTTTAAAAATGGAGTTCAAACATTTTTCCAATAATTTTTTAACATTCCAATTGACAATAATAATAGAAAGTATCATACCCAATAATAATTAAATTTTAGTTTTTAAAATATTCATCATTTCCAAAAGTTTATTGTCCCAATCCTCTTCTTTTATTCTTTGGATTCTTTTCTCTTTTAATTCCGCTTGATTTTCGGCAAGAGCTGTCTCAATGTTTTTATTAAAATCTTGGTAATCTGCGGCAATATAAAGAAGGTGAGAAAATTTCTCCACGCCCGAAGGTGGCGTAGTCACTACCGGCATACCGCAAGCCAAATATTCCAAAACCTTCAAGGAGTCCGTGTATTTTATAAATTCATCAAGTTTATGAGGATTAATCGCCACATCAAAAAATTTAATATAAGCCGGTGTTAAATCATACGGTCGGCGTCCCAATAAATGAATATTTTTATACTTCTTTAATTTTCTTATTTCCGTGGTCGGCCGGCGGAATTTTCTTAAAAAAACAGGCCAAAGCGGACCAATTAAAACAAAGGATTTTTCAGGATTTTGCTGAGCCAAGTATTCCAAAAGATTAAAATCCACCCTGTTTTGAATTGTCCCTATGTAACCGATAATCGGGCGCGGAATCATCAGAATGGGATCATTTTTAAGCACGGATTGTTCCTTGGCGAAATGTTTTGGTTCAACCCCATTGGCGATCCAATAAACATCTTTTTTCCTGCCTAAATTTTTAAAAAATTCCACCAAATTATCCGCTACGGTAAAAATTAAATCACTTTTTTGGGCGATTATTTCATAATTTTTCTCCAATAATTTTTTATAACGCGCGAAAGAAGGATGTTCAATCCAATTATCCACGGCGTCAAAAACCGTCAAATCCGCCGGTATACCATTTCCGCCCGAGGCGGATCGGCCTTGGGCCGAAAAATAATCAACAAACATCGGAAAGTACGACCAAATGACTCTCTTGGTTTTTTCCGGTTGATTTTTGTTGATTTTTACCAATATCTTGTTTAATTTTTTTATCACTATTTGATGAGAAGAAAAACCGCCTAAATTTTTCTTCAAAAAATTTGGGCGGGTAAATATAGAATCAATACTGGAAAAAACATAAATTTCGGCCGGCGCCAATCCAACAATTTTCACGCATTTAGTGGTAAAATCCCGATAAATATTTGTAACTTTTATATCTGCATTAGATTTGTAATTTTTGGTTTTTAAAATATTTTCCAAATAATTCCTCAAGGCTCTCTTGAAAGTAAAAGGCAAAAAATCAACGGCAATAATTCGTTTTACTTTTTCATCTTGCGATAATTTATTGAAAATATGATAATTGCGATTCACAATGCCGCCCTCCCATTCGGAAAAGCTGGACATATTGAACATTACAATTTCCAATGATTTTGTATCCATATTTTAATTCTCTAAAACAAATATGCCAGAGCAAAACATACCGAAAAATCTAATTTCTCAAAGATAAGCTTTGCTCTGGCATATTTTTCGGACAGAACGAACTGTTATTTTTTTAATCAAAAACTATCTCTTATTCCATTGCGGGGCCCGGCGAGCTCTCTTTAGACCAGGTTTCTTTCTTTCTTTCACTCTGGAATCGCGAGTTAAAAATTTAACTGTTTTTAAAGTTTTGCGGCATTCCGGATCCAATGCAACCAATGCCTGAGAAATTCCGAGTCTGACCGCTTCGGCCTGGCTTTTAAATCCGCCTCCCTTAATCATTATTCTGAAATTAAAACTTTTTTCCTGATTTGTTAAACAAAGCGGAGACAAAACTATATTCTGCAATTCAAAATACGGAAAATAATCTTTAAATTTTTTGTTATTAACGGTTATTTCTCCATTGCCGTTTTTGAAAAGCTGTATTCTGGCAATAGCGGTTTTGCGTTTTCCGGTTGACCAAATACCTGCGTCTTTAACAGGTTTGTGCTCTATTGCTTTGTGAATTTTAACCGGCTCTTTGATAATTTCCGGAATCACCTCTTGAATCGCCTCTTTTTTATGAGATGCGGCAACTTTTTTAATAACTTTCTTTTTTGGTTTTTCACCGATAACTTTTTCTTTCTTTGGCGTTGTTTTTGTTTTAATTGGCATAAAAAAATTGATAAATACCCTTGATAGGAAGTAGAAACTCTATCTCGGGGCTTGAAATATAAAATTAATTAAGTAATGATTATTTTAACAAGTTTAAAAAATTTGTCAATTCCTAAAACGCAACCTCTTGTCCTTCTTTCATCACCTTCTCAATAATGACCACCTTGCAAAGTTTAAGAATAATGAAAATAATTTGAGATAAAATTAAGGCCACAAAAGCAAGAACATATTCTATAAACCATAAAAAGAAAAATAAACTCACGGCAATCGCGATGGAAATTTGTTCGACATAAGGACCGATAAATTGACTAAGTTTGGAATTTATCAATTTAACAAAAATTGTATCTAAAGTTTCATCTCCTTTTAATTCAACTCCGCCAAATGTTTTAGCCATTGCCGTTCTTTGTTGAATGAGTAATTTTGGATTAATCTTCTGACTGTTAAATATCTCTTTCATTAAAGAACTTGCGTCCGGATCTTTAATCAATGTATTAATATCTGTTTTCCCGTTTTCATCAACTTTTATTTTTGATTTTAAATTTGCCATCAAATCTTGCGGTAAATTTAATGATTTTAAGGACGGATCAGAAATCATTACTTGAACGGTTATTATTTGATCGATTGTCATCTCCGGACTATAAAAAGGTATGGATTTGGCAAAAATACCGGTAAATGGTTTTATCAAAGATTGGATTATTTTAGGATCTATAATTGTTTCATTTTGGCCGAATTTAAGCCACGGATTAAAATAATAAGTTATTGAAGTTATTAAAGCTATGCCAATGACGATAAAACACAAGCCCCTGGACAAAATCATCCTGAGTGAAAGTTTGAGCCGATCTTCTTTCTCGGCTCTTATTCTTTCATAAGCGGAAATTAAAAATAAAATAAAAAATAAAATCCCAAACAAATAAATATAATTAAATTTTGGAAAGATAAAGAAAAATCCCGAAGAAATAAGTATTGTTAAATAAATAATTTTTCGATCTTTAATCAGAATGAAAAATAATAATAAAAAGGAAATAAAAATAACGGAAAATATTCCTAAACTGAGGAAATGGTGGGGCTTAATATTATTATTGGAAAATAACAAAAATAATTGCTGCCAAAAAAGAATAGCGGCAACAAACACTAAAAGAGCGAAAATCAAGAGTTTAATTTGTTTTTTTTCAATTTTCATATAATAATTAATTTTTTGTTAATGAATTATTCGCAAATAAAAGTTCAGCTTCTTTAATTAAAGTTGAAATTTGATTTGGTTTCACGCCCGTGCGTTCAGTAAATTTCGCCAAATCTAAATTTAAAATATCTTCCACCAGCATCAAGCCTTTTGAGACAAAAATTTGCAGTAAATAATCTTTCATGGACGGCAAAATGGTAATGGGATATAATTTTTGATTTTCAATAAAATATTCAAGTCCTTTTTTCAAAGGATAATGCCAGCCCAGCAAGTCAACGCCGACGCATTCGGAATATTGGATGGCTTGACTGGTGAATTTCGTATTGGTCACCAAGATACTTTGAAGTTTAAAATTTTGATATTCTTTTTTCTTAAAAAAACTGCCGGCTGATAAATCTAAAAATCTGGCGTAATTGGCCAAAGCCACTTTTAAATCCAGTGTCGTGCCCGGCAAATGATGATATTTGCATTCGCCGATGAAAATTATCCCGTCTTTTTTGGCCAAAAAATCAATTTCATAGTTTACGCATCGTCCGCCGATAATTTGATCAATTTTTACTTCATAGCCGTTTCGGATCAAAATTGAGGCAATATATTTTTCAAAAGGAAAACCGCTCGGTCCTAATTTTCTCAAAGCTTCTTTTAAGCTGAATTTCAGAGCTGCTTGCGGATCTTCTTGTTTAAGTAAAGATTTAATCCGACTGAAAATACGCCTGGTCGGCATGTCCGGATAAACTTCATTGGTAATAATTTTAGCGATTTTTTCAGCCAAAAAATTTGAAGCACCGGATCGCTGGGCGCTGCGATAAACTTTTTTAGGAGAAAATAATTCCTTTTCTCCGGTTAAATTGATGATATATAACGGTTCGGACATATAAGTCATTATACGATAATTTTAAGCCAAAAGCAATACAATTAAAATACCCTTCTTACCGTAATCTCTTTTGAATTTTTTTATCGGTTAATTCCCTGATTGCGTCAATCGCAATCCAATGCGCAATCGGAGAATTTATTTTTTTAATTTCTTTGGCAACAATAATCGCCTTTTTATTCAAATTTAAATTTCTTTTTCCAATTTGCCTTAACGCCCAATTAACCGCTTTTCTGACAAAATTTCTTTTATCAGTGGAATATTTTTTGATAAGCGGAAAAAAATTTTCAAAATCTTTATTTTTCGCTTTTTTATCATGGCACGCCAAATATGCCATTAAAGCAAATCCGGCCCTTCTTACGAATTCTTCTTTTTTGTCGGCCCACTCCTCTGTTTTTTCCCAAGCAACGGGTATTCTGCAAAATAAATTAGAACAGCATTGATCGCACAAATCCCAGGAATTAAATCCTTTTACCCATTGTTCCATTTGTTTTTCTGTTACCGATCTGGGATCATCAATCATGGTGGCAAAAATTCTTGCTTCATGAATTTTTGTTTTCCACAAATCAATGGCCAGTTTATGATTTTTACCGATTTTCTTGGCCAAACTTCTTAAAACCGGGATTCGCACTCCCATGGCATATTTAGGATTAATGCCGAATCGCGCCATTCCCTCTTTATCGCGAAGGCAAGAATGTTTTTTTAAATAAGTGACAATTTCTTTAACAGTCATAAAAAAATAAAAATATGATAGATTAAACTAATTCTATCATATTATTTGAAATTTACCAACTGTAAAAACAAACTGCCGGAAGATCTTTATTCAAAATCTCCCGGCTTATATTTTTCATGGAAACCTCCAAACCCCCAAAACCTCTAAACTGAAAAAAATTATCACCCCGCTAACTAACAGCGGTTTTCCAATTTTTCGCATTTTGGGATTTTTGTTGCAGTCTTCGCTGTTTAGCGTCCCGCCAACAACGATCATTCCCAAGCTAATGAATAGACCAGTCACCACAAGTACATTCATATTTTCCTCCTTTAAAAAATGAAAGTTCCTGTTATAACCATTCCTACGCCAATCCCGACTAGAATTTTACCAAATTTTTCCCGAAAGCTATTCTTGGGAACATTACTGGCACCCTCAGGTCCTAAAATAAACAAAGTGCCAACGCATGCTACCATCAGTCCTCCTACCCAAAAACACCAAACCGTTAAGCTTGAATTCATATTTCTCACCCCCTTAAACCGAAACACCTTTATTGGACATCTTTTTCAAAAGAAAAATAACTTTTCCCTGAAATGCTGGTTCTACACAATTTTTATCATTATCACCGGTAACCATGGCAGTACCATGAGCACCTATTTCAACTTTGAAATAAACAATTTTCAATGGAGAAACGCCTTCTTTCCTGGTTGTGAATTCATATTTCGCACCTAAAAATTCTTTTTCTTTTGTTCCCGGAATACTTTTACGCACAAATTCTGCCAACTCAAGGGCTGCTTGAATGAGTAGACTGGCCCTTACTCTTGGGTTGTTTAAAAAATGTAACTTTTCTTTTTTAAAACAAACCGTGCCCATCCCGCTTTTCCCGGGTAAAATTTCAAGAACCTTTTCTAAAACTATTGCGTGCGGAACAACCTTCTTAATTTCTTTTATTTCCAAAGGCAAAATAAATTTCATGATTTCCTCCTTTTGCTTAATTTGTTTCCAATTTAGCGGAATATAAATTAAAGCATCCGCCTTGGGCGGATTTATTTAAAATGTAAATAACCATTATTATTAAAGCAATTTTTTTAATTTTTGTCAAGAGTAAATTTTAGACCTGAATTTTTGAGAAAAAATAGCTGCCCAAAGCTAATAAAATAGATGTTACCAAGCCCAAAACAATAAAATCAGTCAAAAGGCCGATATGAGCTCCGCCAACTATCAACGTGCCGCGCAAAGCGTCAACACCGTAAGAAAGAGGATTAAATGTAACAATCGTATCGATTATTTTAGGCAATCCTTGAAGCGGAAACAATGCTCCGGACAAAAAGAAAATCGGCATTACCAAAAAATTCATAATCAATTGGAAACCTTGCATATCCGCCAAAACCGAACCGAGAGTCGTACCCAAAGCGGCAAAAAGCAGAGCAATTAGAAACATGGTCACAAAAACCATTGGCAACAATTTAAAACTTTCTATTCTGAAATTAACCAAAAAAGAAATCATCAAAACAATTATGCCTTGAATTGTCGCCACGGTCGCCCCGCCCAAAGTCCGGCCAATCATAATTTTCAAACGGGAAACCGGCGCCACCAATGTTTCTTTTAAAAACCCGAATTGCCTGTCCCAAATAATTTCAATTCCGGAGAAAAGAGCAGTGAATAAAATGCTCATTGAAATTATTCCCGGCACGAGAAATTGAATATAATTGCCGCCGCCGGCTCTATCATAAATCGGCCCGAATCCAAAACCCAAAGCCAATAAGAAAAGCAAAGGCTGGCCGAGCGAACCGATTATTCTCGATTTTGACCGTCCGTATCGTTTTAATTGTCTAAGCCAAAGAATATAAATAACATTCATACCCGCCTAAATTTTTTAGTAATTTATTTTATCTGATTCTGAAAACCAAAGAAACTGTGGTTTGAATTTCTTGACTGCCGCTTTCAATTGCCGGAGCCTGAACCATTGCAGAATCCCCTGCGCCATAACTTTTTTCCGCATACATTGGTTGCGGATAATATGCATTGCCGGATTCTGAAAAAGAAACAACCTTGCCAAGTTTAAAACCGGAGGCTTTAGCAATTGCCGCGGCCTTGTCTTTAGCTTGTTGAATGGCTTTGTCTCTCGCTTCAGCTTGTAATTTTTCAGGTTTATCAACTACAAATTGAATATCGCCAGCTTGATTTGCTCCTTGCATAATCGCGCCGTCAATAATGTCGCTGATTTTATCAAAATTTCTGATTTTAACGGCTAAAGTGGAAGTTAATTCATAACCCTTAAAAATTCTTTGACCTTTTACATAATCATAAAGCGGGGCCAAATTATAACCCGTGGTTTGTAAGTCCTTGCTTTCAACGCCTAAATCTTTAACAGATTTAATGACTGCGTTCATTTTTTTAGAATTGTCGCTCATCGCTTCTTTGGCGCTCATTTTATCGGAAATGACCGAAAAATTAATAGAAGCCACATCAGGAATGCTGACAACTTTGCCTTCGCCGCTGACAGTGATGGAGTTGGTTTCAAATCCATTTTTAATGTCTACGATTTTGCCGACTGACAAAACGATCCAGAAAAGAGCTAAAATGCCGCAAATCCAAAAAACGAATTTTGGCGGCTGGGGAGTGAATTTCACGTTTGTTGTTGTTTCCATAAAAATATTATTAATTAACTTATTAGTTTATTTACTTATTAACTTATCTACTTAGTTAGCTTTTTCTCCTATCTGTGAAACGCTCTGTGGCGCATTCTCATATTATCCATTCCGTTAGCATCTTCGTCGCGAATTTCTCGGCCGGTTAAATTTAAAAATGCGTCTTCAAGATTTAAAGTTTTCGTTTGATTTTTTAAATCTTCCGCCGTGCCTTTGGCAATAATTTTACCATGATCAATAATCGCCAAATTGGTGGCCACTTTTTCCGCTTCGGCCATATAATGCGTGGTAAAAAAGATGGTGATTTTTTCCGTCTGATTCAAGTTTTGAATATAAGTCCAAATATTATTTCTGGTTTGCGGATCAAGTCCGAGCGTCGGTTCGTCCAAGAATAAAATTTTGGGATGATGAATCAAGCCGCGGGCGATTTCCAATCTTCTTTTCATTCCGCCGGAATATTTTTTTACCAAATCATTTTTTCTGTCCCAGAGATCAACCAATTTCAATAATTCTTCAATTCTCGTTTGGCGGATTTTTTTAGGCATGCTGTAAAGAACGCCGTGAAGTTCCAAATTTTCATAAGCCGTAAGTTCGTCGTCCAAACTCGGATCCTGAAAAACAATGCCGAAAGAACAGCGCGCTTCATATTGATTTTTTACCGGATCATGGCCGTCTATCTGAATTTCGCCGCTGGTCGGATTTAAAAGCGTAGTCAGCATTTTAATTGTCGTGGATTTACCGGCTCCGTTCGGCCCCAAAAAACCAAAAATTTCTCCTTTCTCAACTTGAAAAGAGATATTATCAACTGCGGTCAAACCGTTAAATTTTTTCGTCAGATTCTTAACTTGAATCATCATAGGATTTATATAATTATATTTTGTCTGTACAGAATGTCAATCCCTTCTAACGAAAAATGACCCCGCGAATTAAAGCAAGGTCATTTTTAATTTTATTCTTCGTCAATAGTCGTCTATAGTACCATTCATAAGCGCGCAAAACCAACCGAGAAGACCGACACCTATAAAAAACAGAGTTATAATTCCAACCACTGTTAATCCGCCGCAAACAAAATAGGCAGAAAAAGCGTAAGAAAAACATCCCTGATTCACCAACTGATTAGCGTCAATAAAACCGAAATAACCTTCTGACCAGCCGATTCCCAAACAAATACAAAGAACTATAAACAGTACTATTGCCTTTCTCATTTTTCCTCCTTTTGCCCTGTGGGCTTTTTTAATTATTTTAAATTTACCAAATTTTTACTAAAATGTCAAGAGCGATAAAATAATTTCTTAAATTTTTACCAATAATTTGAGATTTTCTTCAAGAATTGAAATGGTTCGCGAATCAAGTCTCGGCGGTTGTTGGGTGATAAGCGGCAATAAAAATTCTTTTTGCACCACAAAAACATTATCAACTGGCCTGAAACCAAAACGCATTTTGACCAAGTGGTGAGAAAAAACCAAAACAGCATTAACAAAAATATCTTTGCCTGTTTTAGATAATATGTAATCGTGAATTTTAAAAGCCCCGGATTTGGCTTGTCTTAAAATATTTTTTTCAAAAACTTGTCCTCTCATGGTTAATTCTCGACCATTAAAATCAATAAACCCGCCTCGATGACTTTTGACTTCAATGGTAAAAATACCAGCCGGGCCGATTAAAACAAAATCTATATTCCACTTACTCTCAGGAAATTGAACGTCTTGAAAAATAGTGTATTCGTCAGACAATTTTTTAAGCTCGTCCAAAACATCATATTCGCCCCATCTGCCGCGATAAAATTGGTGGGAACGTTCATCATGTTTATCAAATTCTTTTCTCATGAACAGAAAAAAGATAAATAAAATAGCTATACCAAACGTGCCAAACGATTTAGTAATTTTCAACATTGATAAAGAACCAACCAAAATTACCACCATACATAAAAAGGCTACCACAAATTCTTTAATATCTCCAAAAATCAAATATTTACTTTTTTGACCAAAAACTTTTGCCATAGATATATTATAACAAATTTTAAAATAAAATCAAAAACTGAGATTAAAATCGTTTTTTAGGACGAAATATATTTTGAAAGAATGGTTAGCGTCAGAAAAAAATAACTATTAAATAATTCAAGATCAAGAATTGTTTACAAAAATAAAACACTTACCCTACTTTTGAATTAGCAACTATTTTATTTCTTCTGTTTTTCTTTCTTGCTGCTATTTCAGGCACTCCCGGACCTGGGGAAATAAATGTTTGCGTTTTTACGTTTTTTAATTTCTGTATAAGTTTTGACATTGGGATACCTGTTTTTTTACTTTCCTGAAACATACTAGCTATGTCATCGCCTGAAATAGTGGTTCCTTCGTCTGCTTCAATTAGTGTACTTACATCGAATTGAGCATTAGATTCATCGTCCGATTTTCTCATACCATTAATTAACTCTTCTGGACTTAGATTTTCAAATAGTGTTTGCATTCCAGCTCCATGAATATGACCAGCCCTTAAACGATCAAATTCTCCGTCCTCAACATTAAAACAAAATTCATCATAGTCATTAAATGGAATATGAAAGCCGTTATAATTTATAACCACATTGCTACTGATTTTCATTTGAAAATGATAGTGAGGCATAATTCCTTCGTGTTTATCTTTATGGCCATGGAAATCGCCGTATGAACAAGAAAATGACCATTCGATATTTTTATATCGTATAGTTGTTTCAATAAACTTATTAGATGATTTTTCCTCCACCAAATCATTAATATTTTTTATTGGTACATCACAGTTTGCCACCCAGCGTAGATATGCTTCAATTTCATGGAAACCTTTTTGTTTAAATAAAATACTAAAATGTTTTTTTCTAAGTCCTTTTGCTTTCCATAATAGCCAATGGAAGCAGGGTTTGTAAACCGAAAAATGCGAAAGCAGATTTCCACAAAAGCTGCACTTATCGTGAGCCAGTGCTTCTTTTAAGTTTTGAAAATCTTTCTCGTTCTGTACTGCCTGCTCTTCATTTTTAGTCAGAAGTACTTCAAGCGGAATACTATTTAGATGTTTATTGAATCTTTTGATTTTTTGTTCTTTTGTTTCCATATACACTAATTTACCCCATTAATTATCTTATTGCAAGAATATAAAAAAATAATTATATAATAAAATAGCGATAATATAGTCGCTATTTTATTAATTTATTATACAAATATTTTGAGGCATCGGGTTACAGCTTGCTCATAGCCACTCACGTTTGCGCGATAGAAAATAGTATTGAAAGTGGTAAAGAGATTTAAACCACTCAAAATACCCCATTATCTCTATTGTATTTTATTTCTGCTCTGTATATTCCCCTTCAATCGGTCCTTCATCTGTTTTTGGTTTTTCTTCCTGCGGCTGTTCTTGACCGGGCTGACCAGATTGTGCGCCCGGCGCTTGTTGGTACATTGCTGCGCCGATTTTTTGAACCGTGTCGCCTAAATCTTGAATCGCTTTTTTAATTACTTCAATGTCATTCGCGTCTTTAACTTTTTTCAATTCAGCAACTTTATCTTCAACTTGCTTTTTGACATCAGCCGGAATTTTATCACCGCCGTCTTTCAAACTTTTTTCGCAAGTATAAATTAAAGTGTCAGACTGATTACGCAAATCAATTATTTCTTTTTTATTCCTGTCTTCAGCGGCAAATTGCTCAGCCGCTTTTTTCATTTTTTCAATTTCTTCTTTGGAAAGCGCGGAAGTATCTTTAATGGTAATATGTTGAGATTTTGAGGTGGCTTTATCTTTTGCGGTGACAGTTAAAATGCCGTTTGCGTCCAAATCAAAACCGACTTCAACTTGAGGAATGCCTCTTGGAGACGGTGGAATGCCGTCTAAAATAAATCTGCCCAAAGTCCGGTTGTCGCCGGCCATTGGTCTTTCACCTTGCAAAACATGAATTTCCACCGAGGTCTGATTATCAGCCGCAGTAGAGAAAACTTGAGATTTTGTGGTAGGAATAGTCGCGTTGCGGTCAATAATCGGCGTCATCACTCCGCCCAAAGTTTCAATTCCCAAAGTAAGCGGCGTAACGTCCAAAAGTAAAACGTCTTTAACTTCTGTTTCGCCGGCCAAAATCGCACCTTGAATTGCCGCGCCCATGGCCACGCATTCCATCGGGTCAACGCCTCGAGCGATTTTCGGGCCAAAAATATTTTCAATAAATTTTTGAACAATCGGCATTCTGGTCGGACCGCCGACTAAAATAACTTTTTCAATATTAGCCGGTGTAAGTTTGGCGTCTGAAATCGCCTGCTCAATTGAAACACGGCAACGATCAACAATCGGCTTAACCAATTCTTCCAATTTTGCCCGAGTAATTTTCATCAATAAATGTTTCGGGCCTTCGTTGGTGGCGGTAATAAACGGCAAATTAATTTCCGTTTCCAAAGCCGAGGACAATTCAATTTTCGCTTTTTCAGCCGCTTCTTTGACTCTCTGAGTTACCATTTTGTCAGCTTTCAAATCAACGCCCTGCTCTTTTTTAAATTCATCAATGATATAATTTATCAAAGCTTCATCCATATCCGTGCCGCCGAGTTTGGTGTCGCCGGAAGTGGAACGAACTTCAAAAACGCCTTGTCCGAAATTCATAATCGTCACATCCAATGTTCCGCCGCCAAGATCAAAAACCAAAACTTGCTGATCTTTTTCCTGAACTTTATCTAAACCGTAAGCCAAGCTGGCCGCGGTCGGTTCATTAACCAAACGAACTATTTCAAGTCCGGCAATCGCTCCAGCATCTTTGGTTGCCTGTCTTTGCGCGTCATTAAAATAAGCCGGCACGGTCACAACCGCTTTTTCCACTTTATCGCCCAAATACATTTCCGCGTCTTTTTTTATTTTTTGCAAAATAAAAGCGGAAATTTGCTGAGGCGTATATTCTTTGCCGAAAATATTATATTTAAAGTCAGTGCCCATTTTTCTTTTTGCGGCCAAAATCGTGCCTTCCGGATTAGCCACTGCTTGGCGGCGAGCCGGTTCACCGACTAAAAGTTCGCCTTCTTTGGTAAAAGCAACGTATGACGGAAAAGCTTTTCCGCCAACTAAAGTTGTCCCTTCGGCTGAGGGAATTATTTTTGATTTGCCCGCTTCCATATAAGAAGCAGCCGAGTTAGATGTTCCTAAGTCAATTCCTATAATTTTGCTCATAAATTTTACCTCATTTTATATTTAATAATTAATTAATTGATTAATCGGCGAGAAGTAATCGCCAAAAAAAGTGTCGCGCAGTCCGAACGGGCAGGGTCTCCGACGAACGTCGGAGGAGTGAGGACGAGCGCCAAACGGCAATTCGCACGCTGGGCGAATTGACCGTGTCTTTTTTTGGTGATTGCTTCGAGCCCTTTATTTCACAACAACTTTTGCCGGTCTGATAACCCGACCGTGCATTGTGTATCCGCTTTGAATTTCTTCAACAATTTCATTTTCTTCACCTTGTTTGTCAATCGCTTCATGAAACATGGGATCAAATTTTTTTCCCAAAGTTTTTATTTTTTCAATACCTTGCGCTTTTAAAAAACTTTCAAATTGGTCTTTAATTTTTAAAATACCGTTTGTCCACTCGCTTCGTGGTGAGCCCACTTGCCCTGAGTCTGTCGAAGGGGTCGAATCATTGTCTTCTATTTCCGATAAATTTTTTACCGAATGATCAAAGCTGTCCATAATCGGCAAAAAATTCAAAATTAATTCCAAATTGGCGAATTTTATCCATTCAATTTTTTCTTTATCAATCTCTCTTTCGCGATTAAGATAATCGGCTTTGGTTCTTTTCCAGCCGTTTAAATATTCTTCTGATTGTTGTTTGGCTAATTCAAGCTCGTCTTGTAATTTTTTAATTTCTTCGTCTGACATAAATTTAAACTTTGTCCAATATTTCTTTGGCGTATTCTATTAAAGCGATATTTCTATTATAATCCATTCTCATCGGCCCCAAAAGACCCAATACTACGCCTCTTTTTTGATTTGGCGTATGATATTTGATTAAAATTGTTCCGCAAAAATCACCGAAAGGATTGCTTTGTCCCAAAAAAACGCGGTGATTGCTTTCTATCTCGTCAAAAATTTTGGCAACGGTTTGATCCAGATGATCTATGATTTGCGAAACATTATAAACCACATCCATTTGATTGAATTCCGGCTGGCTGAATAAAGAAGAAAGTCCGGTATAATAAAAATTATTTTTATCAAAAGCCAGAATGACCAGTCCGTTGGTCAACTCCGCTATTTTCTCGCCGATTTTCTTGGCTGAAATTTCCAAAGATTGATTTTCTTTTTTAACGCTGTTTAATTTTCTTTTTTCAATTTGACTGACTTCTTCTTGCTGTAAAAAATTTTCAATATAATAATGATAAGCTTTTTCAGTGGGAATGCGGCCGGCCGAAGTATGCGGCTGAGCCAAAAAACCATTTGTAGTTAATTCTGCCATCTCATTGCGAATAGTGGCTGAACTTATTTTCGACTCAAATTTTTCCGCCAAATATTCAGACCCGATCGGCTCTGCGGTTTTGATATATTGAGAGATAATAGTTTTAAGCAATTGATTTTGCCTTTGAGTCATATTGGTTTTATTATAAAACAAAGATTAGCACTCGTCAAGAGAGAGTGCTAATAATCTGTGGATAAGTCAATTTAAACTAAATCATTGGCAACTTCAAAAATATCCCCTGCTCCCATGATAAGGACTATGTCGCCTGGCTTTATGTTCTTTAATATTAGTTTTTTGACTTCTACTAAATTTTTAGCATATAAAACATTTTTGGAATTTGGAATTTGGAATTTGGAATTTGGAATTTTTTTATATCTAGCGCGAATTGCTTTGACTAAATCTTTTGAACTGACATCTTGGTCTTTTTCTTCTTCTCGACCCGCCACATCGTAAATTTCCGAAATAATCGTTAAATCAGCGCCTTTGAAACATTTGATAAATTCCTTAAATAATTTTTTGGTTCGGTTGTGATGATGGGGCTGAAAAACGGCCATAATTCTTTTTTCGGGATAAAATTCTTTAGCCGCCTGAATAGTGCCGGAAACAGCAGTCGGATGATGAGCGTAATCAGAAATAATAATCGCTTTTTTATATTCCCCCACTTTTTCAAATCTTCGCCAAATTCCGTAAAAATTTTCTACGGATTTTTTAATTATTTCAGGTTTAACGCCTAATGCCAAAGCGCCGGCAGTTGCGGCTAAAACATTGTAAACATTAAAAATTCCCGGAACTTTTAACCGAAAATTGTAAATTTTTCCATGAAGACATAAATCAAAAATTTGTTCGCCCGATTTGGTAATAATATTTTTTGCCATTACTTCGGCTTGATTTTTAACGCCAAAAGTTATTGTCTTGCTTTTTGAATGGAGTTTTTTTAAATTAGAATCGTCGGAGTTTAAAATTATAATTCCGTCTTTGGGTAATTTTTTAATATATGTTTTAAAAGTCCTGATTAAATGATTAATGTCTTTATAATAATCTGTGTGATCCAATTCTAAATTATTCAAAATAATCATTTTGGGCGATAAATTCAACATATGCGCACGCCATTCGCAGGATTCCACCACAAACACAGACTTACACGGACCGGACACTGACCTACACTGACATTCCGTGCCAGTCCGTGTTCCGTCTGTGTCGGTCTGTGTCATGCGTAGATTTCCATTCCATTGAGGCACCTTGCTTCCGACAATCACTAATGGATCCAATTCGGCTTGTTCCAAAATCAAACCCAAAATCGCCGTGGTGGTGCTTTTACCGTGCGTGCCGCTGACAGCAATGGTAAATTTTTCTTTGCTTAATTCTCCCAAAAATTCAGGATAAGAAAGCTGGGGAATTGATAATTTTTTCGCTTTTATTCTTTCCGGATTATTTTTTTCCACAGCCGGAGAATAAATAACCAAATCAGTATCAACTGACAAATTTTCCGCTTTATGGCCTTGATAAAATTTAACTCCCATTTTTTCCAGTTTCTTGATTATTTCCGAAGAATTCAAATCAGAGCCAAAAACTTTTTTGCCCTGTTGAACCATCATTTTCGCCAAAGCGCTAACCCCAATTCCGCCCAAACCGATAAAATGTATTTTTTCCACTTTTTGTAAATTCATACCAATTTATTCTACACTTTTTTTATAAAAAAAACAGCCCTCTTTTAATTTAAATTAGGGGGCTGTTTATTTTAATTCTTCTTTGGTTTCATTTTCCAAAATCCGTATAAATGTCGCTTGCGGACATTGTTCCGGATATCGCAAACATTCATGCGTATAGATAGAATGAAGGGCATTTTCCCAATACCTTTTTTTATTTACCGGTATTTTTAATTTTCTAAGAACAATTTCTCCATCTATCCAAGCTATCCACTCTGACCAAATACAACTAACATAATTATCTTTGTCTTTTAATTCCATAGCGCAAGTCATAAACTTTTTACGGCGGTATTGCAAAACATGGCCTATTTCATGTGCTAAACTATTAACTCCTCTCCACCGCAGCCATGGGATATAAATTTCTTTAATATTCCTAATTTCAACCACATCGTGTTCACAAACCGTCTTGTTACGATTGAAATGAAGTGCCCTATTACTACCAAATGCATCAGGCAAGCCCTTTTCTATGGTTATTCCCTCAGATTCAGTATAAGCCAAAAATCTGGAAAAAACCGGCGATTTTTTTAAGTCGTATAATAATCTCCTGTTCTGATAAGGATGAATCAATCGAAATAAAACCTTATGACAGAATGGAATTAATACGCTAAAAGTCAAAAAATAGGCTAGTCCTACAAATGCTGCACCGGCTCCGAATAAAATAATAAAGAATATTATTGTATTTAAAAGAACCATTATCTCCTCCTATTTCCAAACTTCATTGTCTGGATTGCTATTATTTAAGCACATTTTTTGGTTTTTGTCAACCCCCTCCCCTAAAACGCTAATTTAAAGCATAAAAAATAGGCCTCTGTTAAACAAAACAGAGGCCTAAACTTATCTACTTTCAATTGTTCTTATAAAAACCAATTACGCTTGTATTCACATTCCATGGATCTTCAAAAAACCCCAGGAAAAATTCACTACTGCTTCCTTGATTTTTGAGAACTGCCACTCCATGACTTCCCCCGGGATGTACCCAAAGATTCTCTTTTCTATCAAATGATACTATTAATCCTTGCGGTAATCTTTTTCTCTCATTTTCATACAAAACAGTCAATCCATGACTCGCAGGAAAAATCACATTTTTCTGCTTCTCTAAAAAAGAAATCAAATCTTCCGAGCTTATACTGTGCTTGATTGTATAAAGCTTGGCAATGCATTCTTCTTCCGGTTTAAGTTCATATGATACCTTTCTCTGGTTTTTGTCCGTGATTAAATCATCATAAAAACTGAATTCTTGTCTATACTTTTGGTTGAATTCTTTTAACCGTTCTTTGTGATTGTAATCCTCGGGTACTTTTACCTTAATACTTTCTACAAAAACAATTCTTTTTTCCATTGTCCCCCCTTTTGCCAAATTTGTCAAAATTTCTTATTGAAATTTTGCAATAAATTGGAGCATCCGCCCACTGGCGGATTATTCAATTTATTGTCTATTATATTATATCTTTATTTTTTGTCAATATTATTTAAAATAATTTCCGCGATTTTGGAAGCGGCATCCGGTTTGGCCAATTTGGAAATATTCAAACTTAAAACGGAACGTTCGCTGGTGGAAAAAATCAATTGATGAATTTTATCTGATAAAATTTCAGTGGTGATATTTTTTTGATCCATTAAAACAATTGCTTTTTGCTCGGCAAAATATTGAGCGTTGATTTCCTGATGTGAATTCGGCATCGGAATTATAATCGCCGGTTTTCCCAAAATTGACAATTCTGTCAAAAATCCCATTCCGGCTCGGCTGATAACCAAATCGGCAATCGTTAAAGCGTCCGGCATTGCTTCATTTAAAAATTCGTATTGATGATAGTGATTGGAATTTGGAATTTGGAATTTAGAATTTAGAATATTTCTTTTTCCTGTTATGTGAATTATCTGACAAAATTTAACTAGTTCAGGAATAATTTTATTAATTAAATTATTTAATTGTTGAGCCCCTGTACCGCCGCCGACAACTAATAATGTTGGCAAATTATTTTCCAAATCAAATCTTTTAATCGCTCTTTCTTGGGAATAATTTTTTACATCCGGTCTAACCGGATTGCCGGTCAAAATGGTTTTTTCTTTGGAAAAATCATTAAGTGATTTATCCAAACTGACGGTGATAATTTTTGCAAAAGGAGCCATTAATTTATTGGCTAAACCGGGAATAACATCTTGCTGATGAATAAAAATCGGCGTTCTAAAAAACCAGCCGGCCCAAACCAAAGGCACGGCGACAAATCCCCCGGCTGAAACAATGGCTTTTGGTCTATATTTTAAAATTAAAAAAACAGATTGTAAAAAACCTGCGATAATTAAAAATGGTGACAAAAAATTTTGCCAACAAAAATAACGGCTCAATTTGCCGGAAAAAATCGGTTGATAAGGAATATTATATGATTGGGCTAATTCGCGCTCGGGAATTCCCTTTTTGGTACCGATAAATAAAAATTTTACTTCCGGGTTTTTTTTCTTAATTTCTTGGCTAATGGCTAAAAGCGGACTTACTGAACCGCCTGTGCCACCACCGCTTAAAAATATTCTCATATTAGACAGTATACTATTTTTAATAAATTTGTCCAAAAAAACCGCACTCGTTTTTTAGACGAGTGCGAAATTTATAAATCTTATTTTTTGATTTTTTCAGCGAACAAATCCGTTATCTTGAGATTATTCGCTAAGGCGATTCTCTTTTTTGCTTCCCATGCACCCGGAGATTCAATTGGATTGCCGACATTGATATCAACAAAGTCGACCTTCCACTGATTATTCCCTTCATATTTCAATGCTTTAACTTTCAAATTTTCCTCTGTAATCAACGAACTTTTTTCTCCCTGTAAAACCAATCCTCTTGCCTTTTTGATTATCACGCATTTAGGGGTATTTTCTTTTGCGGCCGGATATGCGCGTTCTCCTTGTCTTTTTATTTGGTACCACATTTCCCCTCCTTTTTTTGTTTTTTTATGGTTTACCTTATCCTTCTTACTAATTCAACTCTCCACTTATAGTTACGACCCATAAACCATACATCTTTAATTTGATATTCCTCTTCTGAAAATTTACTCCAACAAACTTTTCCAATATTATTGTATCCTATAACAATAATCTCTTTCTTTTCCATTTTAATCACCCCCTAATTAATTGACAATCATTTATTTCTTTGTTATTGTTATAAATTAACTGATTTAATATTAGCATAAAAATTCAAAAATGTCAAGAGCTTTTGTCCAAATTTTAAAGTCCGAAGGACATAAAAAATTTGGTAACAAAACCTTGACCGAGCACTCAATTTTTCTTGCTTAAGAAAAATTGAGTGCTCGGTGCTCTAATTTGTAATAAAATTTCTATTCACCCTTTCGGACTCTAAAATTTTAACAAATTATGCAAGTTTTAAAAATTAATCTCAAAGATAAAAATTATCCAAAACTGCTGAAAGAAATTTACGACCCGCCGCAGAACCTGTACGCCATCGGAGAAATCAAGGCGGAAGAAAATTATCCCTTGGCAATCGTCGGAACACGAAAAGTTTCAAGTTATGGCAAGCAAATTACCGTTTCTTTGACTAAAGATTTGGTCAAAGCCGGATTAACGATTGTTAGCGGTTTAGCTTTGGGCGTGGACGGACTGGCGCATCAAACAACTCTTGATAACGGCGGCCGAACAATCGCTGTTTTGGGTTCAAGTCCTGATATTATTTATCCACCACTTCACAGAACTTTGGCAAAAAATATTATTAAAAATAACGGGGCAATAGTTTCGGAATATCAGCCGACCACTTCGCCAACCAGATGGACATTTCCGGCCAGAAACAGAATTATCGCCGGACTTTCATTGGGAACTTTGGTCATAGAAGCGCCGGAAAAATCCGGAGCTTTGATTACCGCGCATTCAGCTTTGGATCAAGGACGGGAAGTTTTCGCCGTGCCCGGCAGCATTTATAATCCGAATTCAGCCGGCTGCAATCAACTGATTAAAATGGGCGCGAAAGCGGTTACCAAAGCCGAAGATATTTTGGACGCTTTTAATTTGGAACTGTCGGAAAAAATTTCCGAAACGCCCGAACCGACTTTGCCGGAAGAAAAAATATTATGGAAATTTTTAAGCCATGAGCCCGTGCATATTGACCAATTAATTAAATCAAGTAAATTTAGCACCAGTCAGGCCATTACCGTCTTGACATTAATGGAAATAAACGGCAAAGTAAAAAACCTGGGAGGCGGAAATTATGTCAAAAACTAAAAATCAAAAAAAATTAATCATTGTCGAGTCGCCGACAAAATCAAAAACCATTTCTCATTTTTTGGGAGATGAATTTTTAATTGAATCTTCTTACGGACATATTCGCAATCTTCCGAAAAGCAATAAAAAAGCCATTGATATTAAAGCAGGATTTATTCCTCATTATGAAATCACCAAAGGAAAAGAAGATGTTGTTTCTAAAATTAAAAGTCTTGCCAAGAACGCAAGCGAAGTGCTCCTCGCGACAGATCCTGACCGCGAAGGAGAATCTATTGCTTGGCACTTGAAAGAAACCTGCGGTTTGAAAAATCCAAAACGAATTGTTTTTCATGAAATCACCGAGAACGCAATTAAAGAAGCGATAAATCATCCGCGCGAAATTGACGAAAATTTGCGGCAAGCTCAAGAAGCGCGCCGAGTTTTGGATCGTCTCGTCGGTTATGATTTAAGCGGCTTGATTTGGAAAAAAGTCCGCTATGGACTTTCCGCCGGACGCGTTCAATCGCCGGCGCTGCGCATAATTATGGAAAGAGAACGCGAAATCAGAGCGTTTATACCGGAAAATTATTGGGTTTTAACCGGAGAATTTGAAACAGACCCGCACTCCGCCAAAGGCTCCGACGTGGCAAGCAAAAAAGATAAAATTATTTTGACTTGCGATAAAGAACCGGCTGATGAAAAAGAAACCAATAGAATTTTAGAAGCCGGCCGCGCCAATCCATGGCACATCGCTGAAATAAAACAAACTGAAGCCAAACGTTCCCCTCGCGCGCCATTTACCACTTCAACGCTTCAGCAAACAGCCAGTTCTCGGCTCGGATTTTCTCCATCGCGCACAATGATGGTGGCTCAAAAACTTTATGAACAAGGTTTAATCACCTACATGAGAACTGACAGCGTAATTATCAGTAAGGAAGCCTTGCCTGTAATTCATCAAGAAATAGAAAAAACTTTTGGCAAAAAATATTTGGAACCGCGAATTTATAAAACAAAAAGCAAAAGCGCTCAAGAAGCTCACGAAGCAATCCGTCCGACAAACATCGGATTAAAAAACGCCGGCGCGAACGAAGAACAAGAAAGATTATACGGACTGATTTGGGCGAGAACAATTTCTTCTCAAATGACTGACGCAAAAATGCTCAGAACAAAAGTGTCCGCCAATATAAATAAAGAAGGAATAATTCCTAATTTTTCTGTGGTCGGAAGCATTACTGTTTTTCCCGGATGGCTGGCGGCAGATACAGAAGCTCAGGGCGAAGAAGTCCAAATACCAAAATTATCCAAAGACGAAAAATTAGAATTATTAAATCTTGAAAGCCAAGGTAAACAAACAGAACCGCCCGGCCGCTACACCGAAGCCGGATTGGTGAAAGAATTGGAAAAACGCGAAATCGGAAGACCGAGCACTTATGCTTATATTATTAAAACAATCAATGACCGCGGATATGTGACAAAAGACGGCAAAACACTCCACCCCACCGACACCGGCGAAGTGGTCAGCGATTTTCTTGAAAATAATTTTCCGAAATATATCAGCGATTCTTTTACCGCGGAAATGGAAAACGAACTTGATGAAATAGCCGAGGGAAAAATAAAATATGAAAAAGTTTTAAAAGATTTTTACGGCCCGTTTTCCAAAGACGTTAAATCAAAAGATAAAATAGACAAAGTAACCAATCTTGGAGATGCTGATGAAAAATTCAAATGCCCGGTTTGCAACGGCCCGATGGTCATAAAATTATCCAAAACCGGCAAATTTTTAAGCTGCGCGAAATTTCCTGAATGTGTTGGCGCCAGAAAAGCAGACGGCTCCATAATGGAAGGTCCGAAAGAAACCGGTGAAATGTGCCCTGAATGTTTAACCGGCAAACTCGTGGAACGCGAAGGCCGCTTTGGCAAATTTATTTTTTGCTCCAATTATCCAAAATGCAAATTTATTAAAAGAAGCGCTGAAGAAGAAGCCAAAGCAAAAACCGGAGTAAAATGCCCCAAATGCGAGGGAGAAATCGTGGAACGCCGCGGAAGATTCGGTCCATTTTTTTCCTGTTCCAATTATCCCAAATGCAAATTTATAATAAAATCTCGTCCCACCGGAAAAATCTGCGACCTTTGCGGATCTTTAATGATGCAAGGGACTAAAACAATACCCGAAAGATGTTCAAATAAACTTTGCCCGAATCATAATCCTCACAAAAAACCAGTCGCTTAAATAAATTTTTAAAAATAAAAAAATAATCCGTCGCAAAATCGACGGATTATTTTTTTATTTTATTTTAGCACTTGAATAATTTTTGAATTATTGCTTCCAAATCTTCCTGGCTGAAAGTTTCAATCACAATCTTTCCGCCTTTTTTCTTTTTGATAATTTTTATTTTCGCGTCCAAAATTTTCGCCAATTCCCTTTCGTTTTCCAAAAGCATGGAATCCAATTCAACGGTTTTCCTGACTCTTTTTCCGCCAACAATTTTTTCCGTCTCCCGCACGGTTAAATTCAATCCCAAAACTCTTTTTAATAAAATTTTTTGTTTTTCCTGATCTTCCGTGGAAAGCAAGGCCTTGGCATGGCCTTCGGTAATTTGTTCTTCTTCAATCGCCCTCTGAATCGGTTCGGCAAGAGTTAAAAGGCGCAAAGTATTTGCCACACTTGTTCGTGCTTTTCCCAATTTTCTGGCAATATCTTCTTGAGTTAAATTAAATTCATCAGTCAATCGCTTGTAAGCACGAGCTCTTTCCATGGGATTCAAATCTTGTCTTTGAATATTTTCCAAAAGAGAAATTTCAAATTTTTCGCTGTCTTTAACTGATCTGACAATAGCCGGCACTGTTTTAAATTCCAAAAATTTAGCCGCTCTGAAACGACGCTCGCCGGCAACAATCTGATATTTTCCCCAACCAATTGAAGTTAAAATCAGAGGTTGAATAATTCCGTATTCGCGGAGAGAATTAATCAATCCTTCCATTTCTTGATGAGGAAAATTTTTTCTCGGCTGATCAGGATTGGCTTCAATTTGTTCAAGCGGAATTTCTAAAACTCGCTCGCCTGTTTCGGCTAACGTTTCTTCGGTTATTTTTTGAATTGTTTTTGGAGGAATTAACGCCCCCAGTCCTCTTCCTAATGACATAGTAAAATTATTTAAATTTACGAGTTATTTATAACGAAGGAAATTTAACTATAATTTTGCGTACCGAGCACTCAATTTATTCCTCTAGACTGGATTTAAGACGTTCTTTGAGATGACGAATTGCTTGACCTCTTTGTTTCAATTTTCTCTCTCGATTTCTCGCGTCTTTTTCTAACTTGTATGCTTCGTAATAAATAAGTTCGGGATCTTTATTTTTATGTTCTTTTATTCTTCTTTTTAAATCATCGGTGTAGCCAATATATATTTTTTTCTTTATCTGATTCTTGATTATATATACGTAATACATAAAAAGAATAAATTGAGTGCTCGGTAAAGATTTTGTTGCTCCGACTTAACGTCCGGAGACAAAATCAATTATTATTATGTAAAACAAACTCTCTGGCTAAGCGATGGTAAGCTTTGGCTCCGCGAGATCGAGGCGCATATTCTAAAATTGTTTTGCCATAGCTCGGCGCTTCGGCCAAATAAACATTGCGAGGAATAACTGTTCTGTAAATTTTATGCGGAAAAAATTTATATAATTCTTCCCAGACGTCAGCCGACAATTTTCCGCGCGTGTCATACATTGTCAGTATCGCTCCCAAAACGCTGAGATCCGGTCTTAAATTTTCTTTTATCAAATTAATAGTATTTAAAAGCTGACCCAATCCTTCCAAAGCGAAATATTCTGCTTGAACAGGAATTAAAACGCTGCTTGAAGCAACCAAACTGTTAATAGTCATTAATCCCAATGAAGGAGGGGTGTCAAAAAATACAAAATCAAAATCGTCCGCCAAAGGCTTAAGCGCTTTTGTCAAAAGAAATTCTCTATCTTCCAAATTGACTATTTCAATATTCGCTCCGGCCAAATTTTCATTTGCCGGAATAAGCCAAAAATTTTTTCTGACTTCTATTAGACCTTCGGTCAAAGGAATTTTTCCGCTTAGAATTTCATAAATCCCCTTGTCTCTGTTTTCCGCGCTCACCCCCAATCCGGAACTGGCATTGGCTTGCGGGTCCAAATCAATAATCAAAACTTTCTTGCCGAATCGGGCAAGATAAGCTGACAAGTTGATCAAGGTGGTGGTTTTCGCCGTACCGCCTTTTTGATTGACAACACTGATAATTTTCACAAGTTTAGTTTATCACTTTTAAAACGTTTGACAAGATTTAAAAAAATGTTAAAATATTGTGAATGCCGCGGTGGTGGAATTGGTATACGCGTACGACTCAAAATCGTATGGGCTTTACGCCCATGAGGGTTCGACTCCCTCCCGCGGCACCAGAATTTTAAAAAATAAATTTAATTTGCTGAAATATCAAATTTAAGGTATTATTATAGATTAATGACGCGGGGTAGAGCAGCTGGCAGCTCGCCAGGCCCATAACCTGGAGGTCGTTGGTTCGAATCCAACCCCCGCAATTAAAAATTTTAAGCAGGTCTTAACAAAATGATGGCAGGGTAGCTCAGCGGTAGAGCACACGCTTCATAAGCGTGCCGTCGCGGGTTCGATCCCCGCCCCTGCTACCAAATCATGAAAACATAATAACATGGCAACATTATCCCAAAAGTTGGGATTAAAAAAATGTAAAGCAAAATTCTTGATGTTATAATGTTAAAATACTACAATGTTAAAATGAATTTCATATGACTTTAACCGCTCACACTGCTGTTGGTATCTTTATTGGCAAGTACGCGTCAAATCCGTTTCTTGCTTTTTTGTTTGGATTTTTATCCCATTTTTTATTTGACGCAATCCCTCATATTGATGCGGGAATTTTTATAGAAAAATATCTTTACTATGCGGCGTCTGTAGATATTTTTCTTTCAGCTATTTTTATTTTTTGTTTTTTTCGTTTTACCCGGCCTACTCATCCTTTAAAAATTTACTGGGCGATTTTAGGGTCAGCCATGCCGGATATATTTACTTTTTTTTATTCTGAGTTACATTTTAAATTCTTAAAATGTTTTTATGATTTTCACATGATCGTCCATTGTCCGGTAAAAATAAACAACCCCGTTTTTTGGGGCGCCATGCAAATAATTTTTCTGGTCTGTTTAATTTTTATTTTATTTAAAAAAAAGACGAGTCAAAAACTCGTTAAACTCTAAAAAAATATCCGCCTTTTGGCGGATATTTTTTACCTTGGACATTTCCCTGTTAACTCTTGCCACCTTTTATCAATCTCTTGTTGAATTTTAATCAAATTATTTTTATCTTTGGAAGAAAATAAATTTTTAAATCTTCCTTGAAATTTTAAAAATTCTTCAACCGGTAATTTTTCTCTCGGTTGATAATTTAATTTATAAACGCCGTTTTCTATTTCATAAAGCGGCCAAAAGCAAGTTTCCGTGGCAAGCTGCGACATTTTCACAGTCAAATCGGAATTGTATTTCCAATTCGCCACGCAAGGACATAAAATATTTAAGAAAGTCGGGCCATTGGTATTAAAGGCCTTTTTTGCTTTTTGGTGCAAATCAAACCAATTATGAATTGCTGCCTGGGCCAAGTAAGGAAGATTATGAGCCGCGGCGATTTTCATAATATCTTTTCTGGATTCTATTTTGCCCGCCGGAGTGGTTGACGTTGAAGCGCCGAGCGGCGTGGCTGAAGATCTTTGCCCGCCGGTATTGCTGTAAACCTGATTGTCATAACAAACATATAAAAAATTATCTCCCCTTTCCCAAGCTCCTGAAAGCGATTGAAGCCCGATATCATAAGTGGAGCCGTCGCCGCCAAAAACAACAAACTTAACATCTTCGGAAATTTGTTTTTTTTCTTTTAAGTGCTGGTAAACCGCCAAAATTCCGCTCATTGTCGCCGGTGCATTTTCAAAAGCATTATGAATATAAGGCATATTCCAAGAAGTTTGAGGATAAAGAGTGGTGGTAACTTCCATACATCCGGTAGCATTAACAACCACCAATGGATTGTCGGTCGCTCTCAAAACAGAACGAACAATAATCGGAATGGCGCATCCGCGACAAGTTCGATGACCGGGCGCAAAATGTTCCGGTTTTTTTAATAAATCTTTTAAAGTTTCCATAATTTTTTAACAGTAATATTAACAATAAATACGCTTAAAATTGCCGATACAATGCCTCCTAAAATATCGCTTGGCCAATGAACACCGACAAAAATTCTGCTGACACCCACCAATAAAGCCAAAATCAATAAAATTATACCGAATTTTTTCCAATCTTTAAGTACGGTCAAAGCCATGATAAAACCAATAGTCGTATGATATGAAGGAAAAGAATAATCTTTTGGACTGGCCAAAAATTTAATTAACTGAAAAACTTCTCTATGTTCCACAAATGGGCGTAAACGATGATAGAATAAATCGATAAAATTATTTATCAAGAGACCGCAGGCAATGGCTCCAATTATTTTTAAAACTATTAAACTGATTTCTTTTCTTTTTGGTGACAAGAAATAAACCAAAAGAATAATTAAAGGAATCAGAAAAATCAATCCGTCGGCGCAAATAATGCCAAATTGATCAAAGGCAATCCACTTACCGGCCAAATGATTAATTTTTATCAGTAAAAAATAGTCCATATCAATTAAAATTATTATATCAGATAATTAATCTGCAAGCAAGTTAATTATCATTAACAACTAGCTTGCGTAATTTCCAATGCAATGGAACCAAGTTAATGAAATTTTTCATACTTATCCACATAAAAAATTTTGACTGATAATTAAAAAAGATTTACAATTAAAAACATTATGGCAGAAGAAATAAAAAAACAAAATAATGACTCTGATAAAATACCGGAAAAAATTTCTGATATTAACGGTCTTCAAGAAAAGAAAAAATTAAAATTTCTTTTCGTCTCGCTGGAAAGTTTAAGCGGTGACTTGGCTTGGCAATTAAAAAAAGAAGGACACGAAGTTAAATGTTATATTAAGGCGAAATCAGACGCAGATGTTTATGACGGCTTCGTGGAAAAAATTGATGATTGGAAAAAATATGTAGACTGGTGCGATATTGTTATTTTTGATGATGTGGAATTCGGATCAGATGCGGAAAAATTACGCCAAACCGGAAAACCTGTCATCGGCGGTTCTGTTTATACCGACCAATTGGAAATAGATCGCGAATTTGGACAAATAGAATTGAAAAAATACGGAATTAATATTTTACCTCATTATAATTTTTCAAATTACGACGAGGCGATTAATTTCATTAAAACCAATCCCGGCCTTTATGTTTTTAAACCTTGCGGCAATACCCCCTCCGGCAATAAAGGATTATTATTTTTAGGACAGGAAGAAGACGGCCGCGATATTTTAGCTCTGCTTGAAAAAAATAAAGAAGTTTGGCAAAAAAAAGCGCCGGTTTTCCAACTCCAAAAATGCGTTTCCGGCGTAGAAATAGCCGTGGGAGCATTTTTTAACGGACAAGAATTTATCAGACCGATTATTGTTAATTTTGAACACAAAAGATTATTCCCGGGCGACTTGGGTCCTTTTACCGGAGAAATGGGCACGGCTGTATTTTGGGCCAAAACTAATCCTATTTTCGAGGCGACCTTGGCAAAAATGAAACCTGCTTTAGCGCAATCCGGTTATCGCGGTTATATTGATTTAAACTGTATTGTTAACGGCCGAGGCATTTATCCCCTTGAATTCACCTCTCGTTTCGGTTATCCGATTCTTCAAATTCAATTGGAAGGAATTACCACCCCAATTGGAGAATGGCTGGAAAAATTAGCCAGAGGAGAAAATTTTGAATTGAAAACAAAAAAAGGATTTCAAGTAGGAACAAGAATCATGCTTCCTACCTATTTTACCAGTGATAAAGCGGTAGTTGAAACTTATAAAGATTTGCCCATACTTTTTAAAAAACCTGATAATTTGGATGGAATTCATATAGAGGATGTTAAATTAATAGAGGGCACTTGGCGAGTCGCCGGTGATTCAGGATGTTTATTGGTAGTTGCCGGTTCGGGCACAACTATGGATGATGCCAGAGAACAAGTTTATTCAAGAATTAAAAATATTATGGTGCCCAATATGTTTTATCGGGTTGACATCGGATCAAAATGGTCAGAAGATTCAGACAAATTACAAACATGGGGATATTTATATTAGAATTTGGAATTTAGAATATAGAATTTAGAAAAAAATCAAAATCGGAAGTTAAACTTCCGATTTTGATTTTTAAATTTTTATTTAAAAAAATAGTAAAACCAATTTTTTAAATTTGATATTTTTTCATTTAAACTTTTACTGATTGATTTCGCTGCTTGATCAGATTGGGTATTTTGAGAAGTTATGACTACTACTTGCTCCCCCGGTTTTTGCAAGCCCAATTTTTCGCGAGCGACTTTTTCTTGAAAATAATCAGTTTGCATTTTCTCTATTTTATCGGCAGCTTCTTTATTTTCTTTTTCCAATAAAGAATTTTGATTTTCCAATTTTGAAAGTTCTTTTTTTAATTTTATCTGCTGATTTATTTCTTGAATCGCCGTTATCAAACTGAAAATCAAAACCAATATCAATAAATAAAATAAACTCTTGGAAGCAATTATTTTTTTAAAATTTGATTTCTTTTTTATCATAAAATTTATTTTTTTATGATAGCCAAATATGCTTCCGGTGGAATATCCACCTTGCCTAAACGCGCCATTTTTTGTTTTCCCTTTTTTTGTTTATCCAATAATTTATTTTTTCTGGTCACGTCGCCTCCGTATAATTTTGCCGTCACGTCTTTGCGAAGAGGTGATATTTTTTCCGAGGCTAAAATTTTTCCGCCAACCGCGGCTTGAAGTTTAACCTCAAAAAGCTGGCGCGGTAAAATTTCTTTCAAAGATCCGACAATTCTGCGGCCCGAACGAAGCGCCCAATCTCTGTAAACAATACTGGATAGTTGCTCTATTACGTCGCCGGCAACCAATATATCCAATTTAACCACGTCAGTCGGCCGATAACCCATAAAATCATAACTGTAAGAAGTATAACCACTGGTTATACTTTTAAGTTTGTCGTAAAAATCAACCAGAAGCAAGGCTAATGGCATTTCATAGTGAAGAACAGCTCTTTGAAATTTTCCGTATTTTTCGCCGGAGATATATTCCAATGACAAGAAAACTCCCAAATATCCTCTTAACAATTCCATAATTGAACCGATATATGTGATTGGCGTTACAATATCAATTTTTACCCATGGTTCTTCAATTTTGTCCACCTGACTCGGATCCGGAAATTCTGTCGGCGAATAAATAAGTTTGCTCTTGCCTGTTTTGAATTTTATATTATAAGATACGCTGGGCGAAGTGATAACCAAATCAAGACCATATTCTCTTTTTAATCTTTCTTTGACAATATCCAAATGCAAGAGTCCGAGAAAACCGACTCTGAATCCCATGCCAAAAACAGATTGATCAGCCACTGAACCAATTGGCTCAAAAGTCAAACTGGCGTCATTTAATTTTAATTTGCTTAAAGCTTGGCGCAATAATTCTTTTTTAGTTCCTTCTTTCGGATAAATACTGGCAAAAACCATTGGCTGCGGTTCTTTATAACCTTCAAGCGCGGTTATCTGAGACGGAAAACAAGCGGCCGTATCGCCGACTCGACATTTCTCAATTTCTTTAAGACCGGTCACTATGTAACCAATATCGCCTGCTTCAAGTTTGTCTTGTTTTTTTAAACCCGGACTGAAAATCCCAACTTCCAAAGTCGGGAAAATTACTCCGCTGCCCAATAATTTAATTCTATTATCTATTTTGATAACTCCCTTAAACACTCTGACATGCAAAAGCACTCCCTTATATTCGTCAAAATGAGAATCAAAAATAAGAGCTTGAAAAGATTGTTTTGATTCGTCTTTTGGTTCAGGAACTTTTTTTATCACCGCTTCCAAAACTTTTTCTATACCAATTCCTTTTTTTGCGGAAATACAAATAATTTCAGATTTATCAATATTCAAAAGATTGGCCAATTCCTCTTTTACGGCTTCCAAATCAAAATTGGGCAAGTCAATTTTATTAACAACCGGAATAATGGTTAATCCTTGTTTTTTGGCCAAATGAAGATTTGCCAAAGTTTGAGCCTGAATCCCCTGGCTTATATCAACCAACAAAATTGCTCCTTCAACTGCGGCCAAAGAACGCGAAACTTCATAGGAAAAATCAACATGACCCGGCGTATCAATCAAATTAAAAGTATAAACTTCACCTTGATAAGAGTATTTCATGGTAACGGGCTGAAGCTTAATGGTTATGCCGCGCTCTCTTTCCAGCGGCATCAGATCCAAATATTGGGGCTTCATTTTGTCTTTGGTAATCGTATTTGTGAATTCTAAAAAACGATCGGCTAAAGTTGATTTGCCGTGATCTACGTGGCTGATAATGCAAAAATTGCGCACCCGTTTTGTTTCCATATTAATGTTTGGGGTGAAATTTAAATTTTCTAACAATAAATTGATGGATAATTTCCACTTCCGGAAATTGCAGAACAAAAGTAATAATCAAATAAAATAAAATTCCGACAATCAAAGCGCAGATAGTTTGAATTAAAACGCCGGCAAAAGTTTGCAGATTCAACAATAATGCCATTTTATGATTTATGATTTGGATAAAGCTCGCCATGGCCAAAGAAACAAAAACAATTCGTCCAAATGATAAAAATATTTTTTTCTTTTCAAAATCTCCAATTTTTTTATTAAGATAAAAATAAAGCAAGCCGATATTTATAACAGAAGAAATTGAAAAAGCCAAAGCCAAACCGCTGATTTTCATTAAATGTCCCAAAATCACGCAACCGATGATATTTATTGCAAAACTGATCGCGGCGATAATCGTCGGAGTTTTCGTGTCCTGAACAGCGTAAAAAGCTCTGGCAAAAACCGGAATCAAGCTTTCTGAGAATAAAGAAATGGAGAACCAGGCCAAAGCCTGAGCGGTTAAAATAATATCTCTCTGAGAAAAAGCGCCGGTTCCTAAAATCAATCTGACTATTTGAGTTTTTAAAATAATAAACAAGGCCGTGGCGGGAATTATCAAATATAAAATCCGTCGAATTGTTTTGGAAATTTGATGATTAAAAAGAACTTTATCTCCGTCAATAAAGCTTTGACTCAAAACCGGAAAAACAGCCAAGGCCAAGGAAACGCCGAAAATACCGATCGGAAAACTGACCAAATTAAAAGCCAAATTATAAATAGCCACTGCGCCCACGGCAATAGATGAAGCGATAAAAGTGGTGGCGATCAAATTGAATTGCCTGATTCCCAAAGCGAAACAGCGAGGCAGCATTAAAACACTGATTTTTTTAACAGCCGGATGGCGCCAATTGAAAATAAACTGCGGACGATAACCGGTTTTTAAAAGACTTGGAATTTGAACTAAAAGATGCAAAAACGCGCCCAAAACCACACCCCAAGCCAAGCCGGTAAATCCCATTTTTTTCACCAAAAATACGATGCCGAAAATAATTCCCAAATTATACATTATGGATGCCAAACTGTAGGCCAGCCATTTTTTAAAAGAATTTAAAATACTGCCGGCGATATTGCTGATTGTAAATAACAAAATACTGATCAACATTATTCTCGTCAATTTAATGGTCAGCAATCTGGTTTCCAAATCAAACCCCGGCACCATTAATTTAGTCAAAACTGGAGCAAAAATAAAAAAGACAACCACTAAAAATAAAATGACTGTCAATAAAACATTTAATAAAGAATTGGCAACTTTAAAAGCCTCTTTTTTGTCTTTGGCGAAATATTCCAAAAAAACCGGAATAAAAGCGACTGAAAGCGCCCCTAAAACCAAAGTATTGAAAACCAAATCCGGCAATCTGAAAGCGGCGTAATAAGCATCCAAAACTTTACCGGCGCCGAAATTGGCGCTTAACAAACGATCTCTCAAAAGCCCGAGCAAGCGACTTAAAATAGAAAAAAGAGCAATAATTATTGCTCCGCCGGCAACGGTTGACTCCAATTTAAAAAATCTTTTAAGCATGGGAGTTGATAAATTCTAAAAATTCTTTTTTAAATCTTTCTTTGTTAAATTTCAAAGCGTGAGCTCGGATTTTTTCCGGATTATAATTTTCCGGTTTGAATTTAATAATTGTTTCGGCCAAATTTTCCCAATTCTGCTCGTCAAAAAATTCTCCGGTTTCTCCTTCAATCACGGTTTCGAGAGCGCCGCCTGCTTTATAAGCGATCACCGGCCGGCCGCTGGCCATTGCTTCAACAACCGTAATGCCGAAATCTTCTTCTTGCGGATGAATGAACGCTTTGCAATGCGACAAATAATGAGCTTTTTCTTTTTCCGAAACAAAACCCAAAAATTCTATATTCGGACCGGCGATTTTTCTCATTGCTTTATCTTCGCCAATGCCGATAAGTTTTAAAGGTATTTTTAATTTATTGAAAGTTTGAATAACCAAATCAACTTTTTTATAAGGCCTGAATCGCGAAACCATTAAAAAGTAATCGCCTATTTCATTTGAGATATGAAATTTATCCGTATCAACCGGCGGATAAATTATCGTTTCCGGCTGGCGGCGATAATATTTTTGAATCCGCTGAGCAACGAATTTGGAAATAGCAATCATAAAATCCGGTCTTTGCGCGGCGATAAAATCCCATTTTCTCAAATCAGTCAACATTGGAGGTAAAAACTTTTTTACCAATCTTTCCGCTCCGGTTAAACCCTCAAGATATTCATAAGTATCAGACCATAAATAACGAGTTGGAGTCAAGCAGTAACAGATAAAACGAGTATGAGGCTTTGTAATCACTCCTTTGGAATAAGCCGATGTGTTGGAAATAACCAAATCAAAATTATTCAAATTAAATCTTTCAATCGCTGCCTGCATTAATGGAAGATACCATCTGTATTTTTTAACGCCAAAGGGCAAATTTTGAATGGGCGAAACCTTAATATCATAATCTTTAAAATGCTGGCCCATTGTATCTTTGTCATAGAGCAAAGTAAAAACCGGCGCTTCGGGCCAAATTTCATGGAATACTTCCAAAACTTTTTCCGCTCCTCCGTATTGAGTTAAAAAATCATGAATCAAAGCTACGCGCATACCAAAATTCTTAAAAAATTATTTAGCGGGTTTTCTAAAGACCATTAAAAATGGGCTGGCGATAGCAATAGAACTGTAAGTTCCGGTAATAATACCTACCATCATCGCCGTGGCAAAATTTCGAATAGAAGCACCGCCGAATAAATAAATTGCCACTAAAGCAAAAATTGTAGTAATGGAAGTATTTAGAGATCTGACAATCGTTCCATTAATGCTTCTATTAATAGTTTCTTCCAAATTACGGCTGCCGTAAAGTAAAACATTTTCCCTAATTCTATCAAAAACTACAATCGTGTCGTGTACTGAAAAACCTTCCACGGTTAAAATAGCCATAATAAAAGAAGCATTGATTTCTGTGCCATTAAAATGACCCATCACGGCAAAAAAACCGCACATCACTAGAACATCGTGGAATAAAGCAATTAAAGCACCACCGCTATATCGCCAATATTCGCTCTGGCGAGAGAAATTAGCTAACTTTCTAAAAGCCCAAGCTATATAAAAGAATATGGCAATTAACGCCAGTGCAATCGCCCACCAAGATTTTACTACAAACTCTCCGCCTAAAATCGGTCCGATTGATTCAAAACTTTGCTCGGTAACATCCGCCCCCAGCGCTTTCAAAACAGCTTGATGGTTTTCTTCATTGATTTGTTTAAATCTTAAAATCAAATCATTTTGGCCAATAGTCTGAATATTAATTTCTCCTAAATTTAATGAAGACAATTGATTTATAACCTCTGAATTAGCCGGTCTGGTTTTTGAATAATTAATTTGCATCAACGTGCCGCCGGTAAAATCAATGCCTGGTTTTAATCCCCAAAAAATTACAGCCAAAAGTGAAAGACCGCAAACTACGATGGAAAAAGTGAAGAAAATTTTACGATGACCAACAATGTTATACATATATATTTAATTATGATTTTTTAGTTACTATTTTTAATAAAGTTCTGGTAACGGTAATGGCTGTAAATATACTCACCAAAACGCCCAATCCCAAGGTTAAACCAAAACCCTTTACCGTGCTTGAACCGAATTGATAAAGAATAAAACAAGTGATTAAGGTGGTTGTATTGCTGTCGCGAATAGCCGACCAGGCATGAGAAAAACCGTCAGTAATAGCACTGGTTGAAGATTTTCCCAGTCTCTCTTCATCCTGAATGCGTTCAAAAATTAAAACATTCGCATCAACCGCCATACCAAGAGACAAGATAAAACCGGCCACTCCGGCTAAAGTTAAAGTAATCGGAATCAGTTTAAATAAAGCCAAACTTATTAGAGCATAGATGATCAAAGCAATACTGGCTAAAAATCCGCGCTTGCGATAGAAAATAATCATAAATAACATTACTGCCAACATACCCAATAGTCCGGCGAGTAAACTGTTTTGCACTGAAAGCTTACCCAAAGTCGGCCCGATATTTTGCTGACTGATTAATGTTATCGGTACTGGCAAAGCGCCGGCAGAAAGTCTTGTCGCTAACTCTTTAGCTTCTTTTAAATCAAATTTTCCGGTAATCACTGCCTTGCCACTGGTAATCGGTTCATTAACAGTTGGAACACTTAAAGGAACGCCATCTAAAAATATCGCCACTGGTTTGGAAACATTCCTGGTGGTGATTTCTCCAAAAAGTTTTGTTCCTTCTTCATTAAATTCCAAAGAAACTTGAGGCTCATTGGAATTAGAATCAAAAGTCATTGTCGCGCTTTTTAATTGCTTGCCGGTCAAACCGGTATATTGCCAATTAGCAGTTTGCGGCGTTGTTTGAGCTTGAGTTAAAATTAAAATATGGCTGGCCATTACTTCCGCCTCCCCCTTATCATTTGTTCGTTCATCAACTTTTTTAATAATATGATAACCGAAAGATGTTTGAACTAATGTTTTTGTCGTTTCTCCTTTTTTTAGATCAAAAGCAGCTGCTTCAAATTCAGGAACCATTGTTCCTTTGGTAAACCAACCTAAATCTCCGCCCTTATCTTTTGAGCCCGGATCTTCAGAATATTGTTTGGCTAAAGCACTAAAATTAGCATTGGGTTGAAGCGCTTGCTGTAAGATTGATTCCGCTTTTTGCTTTGCCGTTTGATTATATTGCGCAATTACCGCCGGATCACCTGCACCTGTTTGCGGAGCCTGTTCTTTAAATTCCAAAGTTGGAGTTTCGCCGATCATTTTAATGGCATCGCTGACATTTTTAATGCCGGGCAATTCCACGATTACGCGCCAATCTTCCCCCACTTTAGCGGTTTGAATCAAAGGTTCGGCAACGCCAAAAACATTTACCCGTCGTTCAATCACGTCACGCGCTCCTTCAACGGCTGAAACTTTTTGGTCGTCGGGAATTTGCGAAGTATTGGCTTGATAAATCAATTGAGTGCCGCCTTGCAAATCAAGTCCTAGATGGACTTTTTGCTTGGTGAACCATTGATGTCCCGGAACCCAAGATGGAAGACGCGGAATATCAATTAAAAGAGATAAAACAGTCAAAACGATAATGCTTAAAAAAATTGTCCAAAGTTTATTGCGAGTCATAATATCTTTTTTCTAACAATTTAGTTTTAAATAAATATATGATTATTCTAACATTAACAAAAAAAAAGTCAACTATTTATACCCAGCTGCCTTATTTCATTTACGCAGCCAAGGCGATAGATTTTCTAAAACCTTGTCAAAACCGGGCAATAGTTTTAATTTATCCGCCTCTTGTAAATCAACCCATTGATAATTTCTCGCCTCCCAATCAAGTTTTATTTTATCAGTTTTCACTTTTACCAATACCGGATGAACAATCCAGGTTTTTTTATATTTTGGTTCATCTTGGTCAAAAATTTCTCCGAGCCGAATTTGTAAAATATCTTTTTTATTAATGCCTAATTCTTCCCTTAACTCCTCTTCTACTTTTTCCGCCAAGGTTTTATTGTCATCCAAAAATCCGGAAATTCCATTCCAATATCCGGGATAAAAATTTAATTTCTCGCTTCGCTGAACCAAAAGAAATTTATTTTTATATTTAATCACGCAATTTATCACCGGCGCCCAGTGCGCTTTTGTGTAGTCAATTTGTCCCGGTTTTGACTTGAATTTTATATTTTTATTTTTCATAACGCTTTTTAAATAACATGCAGTATTGTTTCATTGTCTTTAAAAATTTGGTTGGATTATTCTGTATTTCTTTCAATAAATTCTCTCTGGAAAACCACTTTATTTCTTCAACTTCGTTTCGATCAATTACAAATTTATTTAATGGTTTATCTATTGTAAGCAGATACCATTGGATGAAACGATTATATTTTCCGGACATCCTCACTTTTGGCCCCTTTTTTAAATCAATATTTTTTAAGCCTATTTCCTCGTTTGCCTCTTTAATAATATTTGAATCATAAGTTTCTCCTTTCTCAACAGTACCAGCTACCGCCGGCCCCCATTTTCCAGGATTATGCAATTTACTTAAAGCTCTTTTTGCTAAAAGAATTTCACCCTTGCTATTTGTAATCCATAATGCCGACACTCTATAAATATCCCCTTGTTTCACGATATCTCGATCTTTATAACCAATTACATTATCTTTTTCATCAACAATTATAACTTTTGATTTCATATTTTTATATTTCTTCCTTAATTTTCAAAAAAAATTCTTTATCTTTTTTGTGAGTCAATAAATCCGCAACTTTATCTTTTTCAACCCATCTTGCTTCCGGATTTTCCGGATCAATCGGTTTAAGTATGCTTTGCGAAGTTCTAAATAAAAATATCGTGATAGTCTTTAATTCTGATTCATCTTCTCCGCTATCTCTTGCCAATCTATACCGTTGATAATTGCCCAAATTTTTTATCAATTTCAAATCTTTTATTCCTGATTCTTCATAAATTTCTCTTTTTGCCGTATCTAATTCGTCTTCTCCTTCATCTACGTGACCCTTTGGTAAGGACCATGTTCTGCCGCCTTGACTTACGACAAGAATTTTATTGTCATTGTTGACAACAACACCTCCGGCGCATTTTGTATTTCTTATTAATTTATTCTCCATAATTTTTTAATCTTATTCTTTATATTTTCTACATTATAACATTCTCACATTCTCAAGAATATGAGGATGTTTTTTATTCCTCAGTCTCTAAAAATTTTTTAATCATTTCAACTTTTTCTTTGCGGCCTATTTTTTCGTACACATTCAATTCATCATTTAAAGACATGCAGGGAAGTTTTATTTTATTAAATTCTATATAAATTTTATCTTTCAAACTATCCGGTTTTCTGGAAATATTATTTACATTTCCCAGAATCTCAATTTCCATGCCATCAATTTGATAAAAACTTCTGAACGAATTCCGCCCCTCGCTTTTATCAAAATAAATTTCTTTTGTCCGGTACTCTTTTAAAATTTCATCAATTTCTTTTATTATTTCGGGAGTAGTTGAAATATCAATATCCCCTGGTTGAATTTTTAAACCCTGGATATATAAATTCACTGAACCAATAAAAGCGTAGTCAACGCTTTTTAATTTTTCCGAGATTATTTTCAAAACTTTATCGATTTTCTTCATTTTATTTTTCAGTATTTTTATTCCCAAAAAATCTCAAAAAATTAAGGAAATGGAGGAAATTAAAATAATTCCATCCGTTATATTTTCCTAAAAATCCCAAGAAACCGAGAAAACCCAAAAAGCCCAAATAATCTAGCCCTTTCATTTTTTTCATAAATTTTTTAATTATTAATAATATTTTACACAAATTAAATTTCTTCCATTGGATATATGTCCAACGCAACTTCTTCATAAGGATGAACTTTCTTAATTGCCCCTATCACGTCTATTACCTTATCTCGTTCACATACAACTTCTATTCTTTCTTCTGCAACCGATTCAAATTTACCCACTTCTCCAATATTGGGACGCGCGCCTTCTTCGGGTTTAAATCGCCCAATACCTTTTGATGAAAAACTGCAATAAGTGTAATTGCCGATTTTCCCCGCACCTGCCCTACCCATAGCTTCACGAACTATGTCTGTATGAGATTCTGGCACAAATACTACAATTTTTACGTTATTAGATTGACTCATATTTTAATGTCTATTTCCCACAGCATTTTTTATACTTCTTTCCTGAACCGCAAGGACAGGGATCATTTCGTCCGACTTTTTGTTTGCTATTTATCGGTTCTACATTATTTGTTGATTTTTCCGCTCCGCTTAAACTCATTTTTTTGGATTGCTGCATTGGCGCTCTTTCCACCAAACCGACTTTGTAAATGGAATAAACCACTTGCTTGTCAATCGCGTCAAGAAGTTGGTTGAATTTTTGAAAAGATTCTTTTTTATATTCCACTAAGGGATCGTGCTGGCCATAAGCTCTGAGTCCGATACCATCTTTAAGATTATTGATAATTTCCAAATGATAAATCCAATAACGGTCAATACTTTGAAGCAAAATTGATTTTTCAATTTTTTCCAATAAATTAGGTTCCGGAATTGATAATGCTTTGCCCGATGCTTCAACTGTCGCTTCCAATTTATTATAAGCTTCATGGGCCAATTCTTCCAAATATTTTATCAATCTGTCGCGAGTATAAACATCTTGCGAACGATTTCCGGCTTGATTATAAATATCATTCAAGGCTTCTTCTAAATTTTCCTGAACCGGGAAAATATTTTTAATTAAATTGGCAATACCCTTAATATCCCATTGACCTTCCGCGTCGCCGGCCGTATGAAAAGCGACTATTTTTTTAATTTCTTCT
>JAQUOF010000002.1 GCA_028717225.1 Patescibacteria group bacterium | reverse complement strand
AAGTAGTCAACGAATATAAAAAAAGACGAAAGGTTATTGTTGAGGTTTTGTCAAAAATTCCCGGAGTGGAATTTAAAGAACCGGAAGGAGCTTTTTATATTATCGCCAAGCTGCCGGTTGATGACGCGGAGAAATTCGCCAAATGGCTTTTGACTGATTTTAATTATCAAAGAAAAACAATTATGATTGCTCCGGGTTCAGGATTTTACGCCACCGAAGGTTTGGGCAAAAAAGAAATCCGAATTGCTTGGATTTTAAATAGAAAAGATTTGGCCGCAGCCATGGGTATTTTGAAGAGAGGATTAGAAGAATACAGAAAATTAATTAAATAGTTGATTCAAAAAACAAAAATTTCCAGAAAATTTTGTTTTTTTATTATTTAAACTAATTTCTTTGACTTGACATTTTTTAAAAATATGCTAAAATTAATTCAGTTATAAAGTTATAAGAAAATGGTGATAAAGCCATTTTCCTCGTTAAAAATTTAAAAAAGGAAGGGGGTAGTATGCAAAAATTCAAGGGAAGGTTGCTATACATGGGATGGAAAAATTTTCCGTGGAAGCTCGTAACAGACAATGGCGAGGTTGACCTTTGGCCGGTCGTTGACGAGTTTCTTGCTTCGCTTAATAACAAGCGTGCAAAGTATGAAGGAAGTAGTATTGTGGCGGATGAGAGCTCAAAATATAAGTTCAAATATGCTCCATGCGAATACGTTGTATTAGCAGAGGACTCAGGAATACTTAATGTTCGCGCCTGCCTTGATAATGATCTTATTTGGCTCTCAGGTCGGAAGGTGGAGATAGAAATTGAGGATGGGAAGCAGATGAAATTTGTCGCCGACAAATCAGAAGAGGTTTTGGGTGTCTATTTTATGGGCGGAGGTAATTCTTGTGAGGTGCCGAAAGGTATGGAACAAACAGTCTGTAAGTGCGGTCAGAGCGACTGTTGTATTTTTCTCACAATAGGAACAGGCGGTTTTCGATGTGAGAAATTCAGCGGACCAATGGCTCGTCTTCTTCTTGATCGGTTGGCAAAGGGAACAATTCGCGCGAGTCGTATTGGGAATTGTTCTATTATTGGAAGGAAATAGAAATACAATAAAGGGTGTACGTAGATAATTCTGCGTACACCTTCTTTTTATTATTCGTCTAATAACAGCCGTTATTTTTGTTTTTTCTGGAAATCTTCAATGGCTAATTTCAGGGCTTGTTCGGCTAAAAATGTGCAATGATTTTTATTGGCCGGAACTTGTCCCAAAACATCCAATATTTTTTTATGAGAAATTTCCAGCGCTTCTTCAATCGTTTTACCGATAATCAATTCGGTTAAAACAGAAGTGGAAGCGACCGCGGCCGCGCAGCCGTAAGTTTGGAATTTGGCTTCAATGATTTTATTGTCTTTCACTCTAATATATAAATCCATCACATCGCCGCACATCGGATTGCCGACATGGCCAAGGCCGTCGGGATTTTCCATTTTGCCGACATTTCGCGGATGGAGAAAATGATCTATTAATTGAGGATTTTGTTCAAACATATATTTAGCTTATTAGTTTTTTAGTTAAATGACTTTTAAGGGAGAAATTTTTCTTAACCTTTCAACAATGGGAAGCAAATTTTTAACTGTCAAATCTATTTCACTTTTGCGCGTAAAACGGCCCAAAGTAAAGCGAAGCGAACCGTGAGCTATTTCCGGTTCCAAACCCAAGGCCATCATAACATGAGAAGGTTTTAAAATATTTGAAGAACAAGCCGAACCGGTGGAGCAGGCGATTCCTTTCAAATCCAAGGAAACCAGCATTGCTTCGCCTTCAATGCCCCCAATACTGACATTAATATTATTCGGCAAACGTTTCACAGAATGGCCGTTAAGCTGGCTGTTTTTTATTTTGTTTAAAAGTTGGTTAATCAAATCATCGCGCAAACCTGTTAAATATTTCATTTCTTTTTCCAGATTTTCTTTTGCCAATTCAGCCGCTTTGCCAAAACCGACAATTGCCGGCACATTTTCCGTGGAAGCGCGAAGATTATTTTCCTGTTCGCCGCCGTGCATAAACGGTTTTATTTTAACGCCCTTTTTGAGATATAAAGCGCCAATGCCTTTTGGACCGTAAAGTTTATGGGCTGACATTGATAATAAATCAACTCCCAAATCATTAACGTTAATCGGCAGATGGCCGGCGGTTTGAACTGCGTCAGTGTGAAAATATGGATAAGATTTATTATTTTTTTGTTTAAATTCTGAAATTATTTTTCCAATTTCTTCAATCGGCTGAATTGCTCCCATTTCGTTATTGGCATGCATAATGGAAACTAAAATTGTTTGCGAAGTCAGATTTTTTCTGACATCTTCCGGATTAACCAAGCCGTCTTTATCAACCGGCAAATAAATCACTTTGCATCCCAAAGATTCCAAAAATTTACAAGGTTCCAAAATGGCGTGATGTTCAATGGAAGAGGTGATAATCTGATATTCTCCGCGAGGAAATTGGTAAAAAATTCCTTTGAGGGCAAAATTATTTGATTCCGTGCCGCCGCTGGTAAAAATGATTTCTTCGGGTTTGGCGGCGATTAATTGAGCCACTTTTTGGCGCGCTTGTTCAATCGCATTTTTGGCTTGAATTCCCTCATAATGCAAACTTGAAGGATTGCCAAAAACACTCCTTAAATAAGGAGTCATTGTCTTTAAAACCCTTGGGTCTATCGGCGTAGTCGCCGCATAATCAAGATAAATTCTGCGCATAAAAGTATTTTTTATTATACTTTAAAATACTATTTAGTCAAATTTTAATTTAACTTTAATTCTTCCAAATCTTTTGTTAATTTATCGGCTTTATCATTTTGACCGGCCGATTTAAGACTATTAATTTTATCTTCAAAAAGACTCAAAAGATACTGATTGGCTAAATCTTGATGATCAAGATAACGTTTTAGAAGAATATTTTTGGCATCTTGGTATCTTTCTTGGTTAAAATAAATCAAAGCCAGGTTTTCGTAAGCATTGGCATAACCGGGAGAGATAGCAATGGTTTTTAAAAATTGTTTTTCAGCCAGGTCATATTGCTGCTGGTAATAATAAAGCAGGCCCAAATTATTCATTGCCGGCGGATAAAAAGGATAAATTTTATTGGCCGCTTGAGTTTCTTCCAATGCCTTGTCGTAATTTCCGTCAAGCAAATAAATGGCTCCTTTATTTGATCGCGAGAGAACGCTGTTTGGACTGGCTTGAGCGGCTGAAAAGAAAAGCGTTTTTTCGTCATACCAATCTTTATTGCGCGCAAAAGAACGAGCGCCATAAAAAACAGTTAAGCCAACGACAATAATAAAAAATAAAGGTTTGAAATTTTTTTGCGAACGGGCATTGTAAAGTTTTGATAAAATTATTGCCAAAAATAAGCACAAACCGATTGACGGAAAATACATTAACCTTTCGGCCATAATCGTGCCAATGGGAAAGAAAAGATTGGCAATTGGCAAAAATGGAAAAAGGAAAAATATTGAAGCCAATCCGAATAAGGAAAAATTTTGTTTTTTAATCGGCCAGAATAAACAGAAAATTAAAAACAAAAAAGCGATCAAGCCGATTAACATTCGCCAGTCGAAAGCGCCAGTGACCAAAGGAATTTGATTATAAGAATAATCAGAAGAAAGATTAATGGGCCAAAAACTTTTTTCCAAATAAAGGCACAAAACTTTAAAAGAAGTTAATATTCTTTGCCAAACCGGAGCAAAATCAAGCGGATTTTCCACCATGGTCGAGTTATTGCCAAATAAGTATTCTTTTAAAACCGAGAATCGCATTATCAAATAAATGCCAAAAGTGACAAACAGGACTAAAAATTCTCGCCAAAAATTGAGAATGGTAGTTTGTACTTTTTGCCAAAAAGAATGTTTTGAAGAACTCAAAATGACGAAATAAAATGCAATAAAAATATAAATCGGAATAACCGCAGCCGCATTTTCTTTGCTTAAAAGAGCCAGAAGAAAGGTCAAGCCGCCGAATAATATCTTTTTTAAATTTGATTTGAAACATAAAAAAGACAGCAAACTGAGCAAAGAAAAACACAAAGCTAAAAGTTCGGCCCGGCCGACTATGCCGGTTACGGCTTCGGTGTGAATGGGCAAGATTAGAAAAAATAAAGCTGTCAGGTATGGCAATAATTTTTGTTTGGTAATTTGTTTGATCAGCAAAAATAAAAGCCAGCAGTTCAAGGCGTGAAGAATAATGTTGATAAAATGAAAACTCCAAGCGGCCGGCATTTGTCCCCAAAGAGATTTTTGAGTAAATAAAAAATAATTTAAAGAAAAACTGAGAATAGTGATGGGCCGATAAATTCCCGCTTCAAGCGAAGAATAAGGCGAATTGAAAAATTGCGGAATATTGGCCAAATTTCTGATCATTAAATTATCCCGGACAATAGCCATGTCGTCAAAAACAAAGCCGTTTTGCAGGGTAATGCCGAAAATTAAAAATGCCAGAATCAGGCAATAAATTAAGATAATTGATTTTTGCATATTATTTAAACAAACTTTTTTGATTTGTTAATTTTTTTTGAAAAGTTTTTATGATTTGAGATTCTTTGCCGAAAACGCTGATTTTTCCGAAAACTCCGTCGTAGCCGGCTTCTTTCACCACTTCTCCTTTTCTCATCTTAATAATCGCTTGGGCGAGGAGGGGGGTAGAAATATCGGATAATTCTTTTTCACTTAAATTCAGCAAAACATTAAATTCTCCACGGCCTTTTTCAGTTAAATTTTGATATTCCAATTCTACGCTTTTTAATTTTGTTATTTTTTTAACTTCGTGAATAATTTCAGTTAAAGGAATCAAGCTTTTAAAATCCGGCGCGTTTTTCGGTTTAATCGCTTCTTTTCGGTCAGCCAAAGCGGCCACTCGATATGCCACGCCGATTGTTATTGGCCGCCTGCATTTTGGGCAAAGCCCGCCGGCCCTTTTTGTTTCAGTTGGCGTCATTCTGATTTTGCAATCGCGATGGCCGTCAAAATGATATTTGCCTTCTTCGGGGAAAAATTCAATGGTGGATAAAAAGTTTTTTCTGGTTTTTATGGCGTTAATAATGTCGTCATAGCTGGGCGGTTTTTTGAATTCAAAAACATTGGCTTCGCGGCCCAATTTGGAAGGCGAGTGGGCGTCAGAGTTGGAAATTAAAGTATACTTGTCCAAATATGACCATTGCCAATTCATTAACGGATCACTGGAAAGTCCGGTTTCCAAAGCAAAAATATTCGGCGTCATTTCTTCAAAGCATTCTTCAACTGAATCAAATCCGGACATTGAACCAAAAAGAGAAAACCAGGGCGTCCAAATATGAGCCGGGACGATAAAAATTTTCGGCGAAATATCCAATAAAATTTTTACCAGTTCTTTGGCGTCCAATCCCAGAATCGGCCGGCCGTCTGATTTTAAATTATATTTTTCGCCCAGATTTTGATTTATTTTTTCCGCTGTTTCAAAATCAGGCGCAAAAATAACCAGATGAATCCGTCTGGTTTTATTATTTTTTTTGTAAATGCAGGAAATTTCAGTTGTTAGAATGAATTTAGTATTTGGAATTTGGAATTTAGAATTTGGATTTTTAGATTTTAATTCATATATTCCTTCCGTTGCCGGAATCAGTTGTTCTCTCAATTCGGAAAACCATTTTGGATGAGTAAAATCGCCCGTGCCCAAAATTTGAATGCCTTTGATTTTCGCCCATTGATCCAATTTTTCCACGCTAATATCGTGAGCCGTAGCCCGAGAATATTTGGAATGAATGTGAAAATCGGCGATGTATTTCATGAAATTAGTATAGCATTTGGTCCTAGAAAAGAAAAGTTATTTTAAATTAAAAATTTATGATATTACAGAAGACTTCTTGTTTTTAAAAAATACTGTGTTATAATATTAATATGAGTAAATTTAAGGAACAAAATATTATTGCCCCTGAAGATCTGGAAGAGGACAAAACAATGGACAGGACTTTGAGACCGAGGAATTTAAAAGAATTTATCGGGCAAAAAAAGTTAAAAGACAATTTAAAAATTTTTGTTGAAGCTGCCAAACAGCGCGGCGAATCTTTGGATCACGTTTTATTTTACGGTCCGCCCGGTCTTGGTAAAACAACTTTATCTTATATTATTGCCAATGAAATGGGTGTTAATATTCGCATTACTTCCGGACCAACTATGGATAAAGTCGGGGACTTGGCGGCGATTTTGACAAATTTGGAAAATGGTGATATTTTATTTATTGACGAAATACATCGTTTAAGCAAGGTTATTGAAGAAGTTTTATATCCGGCCATGGAAGAATACGGCATTGATTTGGTGGTCGGCAAAGGGCCGATGGCCAGAAATTTGCGTTTAGACTTGCCGCGTTTTACTTTAATTGGCGCGACAACCCGGCCCAGCCTTCTTTCCGCGCCTTTAAGAGATCGTTTCGGCTTAACCCATCAATTGGACTTTTATCAAAATAAAGATATAGAAGAAATTATCAATCGTTCGGCCAGAATTTTAAAAATAGAAATAACGCCTGAGACAGCCGAGGAAATTGCCAAAAGATCCCGTTTTACTCCAAGAGTGGCAAATCGCTTGTTAAAAAGAGTGAGAGATTTTGCCCAAGTTGACGGACAAAAAATTATTGAAAAAGATTTTGCCATCAAATCTCTGGGAATGCTGGAAATTGACGAATTGGGGCTTAATCAAATGGATCGAAAAATTTTAGCCACCATTATTGATAAATTTGCCGGCGGACCGGTTGGCTTGAAAACTTTGGCCATGGCTACTTCGGAAGACTTGGAATCAGTTGAAGAAATTTACGAACCATATTTAACCCAGCTTGGTTTTCTGAAAAGAACGCCGCGCGGCAGAATGGCGACAGAAGGAGCTTATAAGCATTTGGGATACAAAACAAAATTAATTTAAATTTTAATTTAAAACAATGAAATTAATTTCTCAAAAAAAAGCGATTTTTCTCCTGATTATTATTTTTGTGGTTGCTTTTGTTGGCGGAATAATCACCGGCAATCATTTTATTTATTTAAAATTAGGCAAGTGGAAAGCGCCGCAGCCTATTTTTCAGTCAGCCAGTCCGGATGCCAATCTTGATTATGATTTATTTTGGCAAGTTTGGTCTATTTTAAAAGAACGTTATGTTGACCAGCCGGTAACGGACAAAAATTTATTTTACGGTTCGCTTAAAGGATTAGTCAGCGGATTAAACGATCCTTATTCTAATTTTTTGGATCCGGAAACGGCTAAAATATTTTTGGATGAAATGTCCGGTAATTTTGAAGGCATTGGCATTGAAATTGGAATTAAAGATAATCGTTTAACCGTAATTGCTCCTTTGCCGGATACGCCGGCTCTTAGGGCAGGAATGAGAACTGGGGATAAAATTTATGCCATTGACGGAAAGGATACCTCGGGCATGGCTTTAGACGAAGCGGCGAATTTGATTCGCGGGAAAAAGGGAACTAAAGTTAAATTACTTATTTGGCGAGCAGGCGATTCAACAGCCAAGGACTTAGAATTAACCAGAGACGTTATCAGTATTAAAACAGTTTCATGGCAATTGGTTGGAAACAACATCGCACTTTTAAAAGTTTCGCATTTTGACGAAGATACTTGGAATGATTTCCAAAATATCGCTCAAGTTATTTTAAAAGCCAATCCTAAGGGTTTAATTCTTGATTTAAGAAATAATCCGGGCGGTTATTTGGACACATCCGTGGATATAGCCGGTTATTGGGTAGGTAAAGATATTGTTGTGACTGCCAAAGACGCAAAAGGCGAGGTAACGGAATATCGAGCCAAGGGCAGGGGAGAACTTAAAAATTTGCCGATAATCGTTCTTGTTAACGGCGGTTCGGCTTCAGCTTCGGAGATTTTGGCCGGCGCTTTGCAGGATTATAAATTAGCCACTCTTTTGGGAGAAAAAACTTTTGGCAAGGGTTCGGTTCAGGAACTGGAAAATTTTGCCGACGGATCAGCTTTAAAATTAACCATTGCTCATTGGTATACGCCATTGGGTCGTTCAATCAATAAAGAAGGAATTGAGCCGGACATTAAGGTGGAATTAACTGAAGAGGATTATAAACTTGATAGAGATCCTCAGCTTCAAAAAGCAATAGAAATTTTGGAAAAGAAATAGAATAATTAATAAAAAATAAAAAGGATTTTAAAAATCCTTTTTATTTTTATAAAGAAATTATTATTTATTTCACGCTGACAATTTTTTTGCAGCGCAATTTGCCGGTAAAATCCGGTGATTTTTTTTGGCTAAAATAAATCGTTCCTTCTTTAATGGCGTAAAGAGTGTAGTCAGATCCTTTTCTGACGCCGACGCCAGGATGAAATTTGGTGCCGCGTTGGCGGACAATAATCATTCCGGGTTTTGTTTTTTGGCCATGAGACATTTTAACGCCCAATCTTTTTCCTTGTGAGTCGCGGCCTAAAGCTGTAGAACCGCCTGCTTTCTTGTGTGACATAAGGTTAGAATTTAGAATTTGGAATCTAGAATTTAGAGTCTAGATTCTAAAATTAATTTATATTAATAATTATTATAACAATTCAAGAATTTGTGTCAACCCCTTCACCAAACGGCGATATTTTTTATCTCAGAGATTAATAAAACAACAAGCCTTAATTTTATATTAGAACTTTATATTAAATTTTTTTATTTGTGCCCAAAGGCGCTAATCGCCGTTCAGGCGAGGGGGTCAAGGTTGTTTAAATAATTAGAGAGAGAACTTATAAGGTTCTCTCTCCGAATATTGTAGCTAGTTTGTCTTTTTAGGTTCTGCGACAACACCAACCATCATTAAGATAATTACGGTTGCCCAACACCATGGGTGCGTTGCCATTCGGCCAACATCAGAATATTCCGTCGGATCTGTACAGAATCCCCAAATCATCATCATAAAGACTATTCCGGCCATAGCAGAGACTCCTATTAAAATCTCTCGAATATTTTTTCTTACCCATTGTCGTTCTGCGATAAGAATTCTAACCGCCACCGAACTAATACCTATTAAGAACCAGAAGGGCTTTGCGGCTATTCCGCTTATAATTGTCCCTTCTAATGCTGGGATAGACTTAATCACACCTGCTACCAAAAATAATACCATACCTGAAAGACAAATACTCTCCATTACTAGTCTAAAATTTCTCATCTTCCCCCCTTTTTTATCTTATATAGGATAACATATTTTTTGATTTTTGTCAACCCCCTCACCTGGAACGCTGACAAACACTCAGTCCCGTATTTTCCAAATTTTTAAATTGAAAAATTTGATATAAATAAAAATACTTTGAATATAAATAAACAGAACTTCGTGTTTGAAGAATACATCAGCGTTTGGTGAGGGGGTCAACCCCCTTTGTTGACATTATTTTTATTTTTTATCATAATAATAAAAAAGGAGGTAAATATGGTAAAGAGTAAAATTTCCGTGCCGGAAGATAGAAAAGAGGCGAGAAAGAATTTTTTGAATAATTTGGTAAAAGAATTGGATGCGGCTGTAAATTCTCCTAATTTTAAGAGAGAAGTAAAAAAATTTGGGAAACAATTTGTTCCCTCAGCAGAAGATTTGGAAAGACCTTTTACCATATAATTAAAAAAGAGCCGTTTATAATCCGGCTCTTTTTTTGTTTAATTTTTTATTGGTATTTTTTAACATCAACGCCCAAATCTTTCGGGCCAAAAGCCAAAGGCAATAATTCTTTGATGGTGCAAATGACAATTTTATCTTTTTTGGTGGTGGAAAGAATTATTTCTATATCTTGTCCGGCGATTTGGCTGGATTCAAAGAGCATTTGTCGGCAGGTGCCGCAAGGCCCGGTTATTTCAAAGGTGTCAAATTTTTCACTTTTGGCGATAATCGCCAATGCTTTAAAGGTGTGTTTGCCCATGGCATTTGCTCTTACAATAGCTGTGCGTTCGGCGCAAATACTCGTCTCAGAGGCATTTTCAACATTGGTTCCGGTAATAATTTCATTATCAAAAGTTAAAAGCGCGGCGCCGACAGAAAAATGAGAATAAGGATTATAAGATTCTCCCATTATTTTTTCCGCTTCAGTCAGAAGATTTTTTTGGATAGGAGTTAAATCCTGATAATTTATATTTTTCATATTAAGTTAATCATAGTCAACTGTCAGAACTTGTCAAGAATTTTAAAACTATTATAATATTCTCTATGAGTCTTGATAAAGTTCTCCAAAATATTCAAAAAAGCAAATTTTTGAAAGATAAAAAAATAACATCTTTTATTTATTCAGGATTATTTTTGAATATAATCACTTGGTTGATTATATTGATTTTTCATGGCCGCAAAGGACAAATTTCTTTGCATTACAATATTCTATCCGGCGTTGATTCTATCGGCCATTGGTCAAAATTATTTGAGATTCCTTTGGTCGGACTGGCAATATTGATTATCAATTCATTTTTGGTTTTTTATTTTTATCTCCGCCGAAAAACCAGTCTGATTTATTTTTTACTCGCCGGTCTTTTAGCGGTTCAAATTATTCTATTAATTTCAATTTTATTAATCAGTAATTTATAAGGAGTATGTTAAGTGAAGTTATTAAAGTTTTTATTCTTTCAACCATTGCCTTTGTTTTGGCTATTCTTTTAACGCCATTATTAACCCGTTTTCTTTATAAATATAAATTAGGAAAGCAAATTCGCGATACGGAAAGCGCGCCTATTTTTTCCGCTCTTCATGCCAAGAAATCAGGCACTCCAACTATGGGAGGATTGTTGATTTGGATTACGACCGCTGTTTTAGCGGTTTTGTTTTTTTATTTGTCAAAATTACCCCACTTGGAAATTTTTAAAAGTTTGAATTTTTTATCCCGTCCTCAGACGCTCTTGCCGTTGGGAGTTTTAATCGCCTCGGGATTAGTCGGCGCTTTTGACGATTATTTGAATGTCAAAAAAATCGGACCAAAAGGCGGCGGATTAAAAATGTATCACCGGATTCTTATTTATACTTTTATCGCCATTGTCGGAGCTTGGTGGTTTTATTCCAAATTGCAATGGGAGGTAGTGCACATTCCTTTTTTGGGAGATTTTCATATTGGTCTTTGGTACATTCCTTTGTTTATTTTTGTCATTATTGCCACTTCTTTTTCGGTTAATGAAACTGACGGTTTAGACGGTTTAGCAGGCGGCATTTTGTTGATTGCTTTTGCCGCTTACGGCATTATCGCTTTTGCACAGGGAAGGTTTGATTTGGCTTGTTTCTGCGGCGTGATTATCGGAACTTTAATCGCTTTTCTTTGGTTTAATATTTATCCGGCCAGATTTTTCATGGGCGATACCGGTGCCATGTCTTTAGGGGTAACTCTTGGCGTAATTGCCATGATTACAAATGAATTTATTCTTTTACCGATTATCGGACTGATTTTAATCATTGAATCAATGTCAGTAATTGTTCAATTGATTTCCAAAAAAATTCGCCATAAAAAGATTTTCCTTTCCACGCCGATTCATCATCATTTTGAAGCCATCGGTTGGCCGGAAACTCAAATCGTAATGCGCTTTTGGTTGATTAACGGAGTGGGAGCGATGCTTGGTTTGATTATCTTTTTAGCTGAAAAAATGTTTTAAATAATTTTACTATGAATTTATCTGGTAAAAAAGTTTTAGTAATGGGACTTGGAATCATCGGCGGAGGATTGGAAACGGTTAAATGGTTATTAAAACAAGGAGCAAAAATTACCATTACTGATTTAAGAACCAAAAAAGAACTTAAGCCATCGCTTGAAAAACTTAAAATTTTTTCAATAAAATATATTTTAGGCAAACATCGTCCGCAGGATTTTAAATCTGCGGATTTAATTATTAAGAATCCGGCTGTCCGTAACAGTTCGCCGTTTTTGAAAATAGCTCAAGAAAATAATGTGTTGATTACGACCGATATCAATCTTTTTTTTGAGCAATATCCGGGACAAATCATCGGCATTACCGGCACCAAGGGCAAGTCAACTACCGCGACTTTAATTTATCAGATTTTAAAAAAGTCCGGACAAAAAGTAAATTTAGGCGGAAATATCGGTTTTTCACCGCTTAAATTTTTAAACAATAAAACAAAAAAAGACAGCAAAATGGTTTTGGAGCTTTCCTCTTTTCATCTTGAAAATCTTCAAAAAGGGCCGGAAATTGCCGTTATAACCAATCTTTTTCCCGATCATTTGGACAGATATAAAACTTTTAATGAATATATTGAAGCTAAAAAAATTATTTTAAAAAGCCAGACTGAAAACGGAATCGCGATTTTAAATTATGACAACAAACGATCGCGTCAATTAAGTTCTTTTTGTCAAGGCAAGATTTTTTGGTTTTCTAAAAAACCTTTTTCCAAAAAAGACGGCATATTCTTGAAAAATAAAGAAATTTATTTTCGCCAAAATAATCAATTGGAAAAAATTTGTTCTGTTGCCAAAATTAAAATATTGGGAGAACATAATTTGGAAAATATTTTGGCCGCAGTTTGCGTTGCCTGCATTTTGAAAATTAAATCAAAGATAATCCAAAATTTTTTAAATGATTTTTCCGGCATAGCCAATCGTTTGGAGTTGGTAAGAATATTCAAAGGAGTAAGATATTACAATGACACGGCCGCGACCATGCCTGAAGCGGCGATCAGCGCTTTAAAATCTTTTAATCGACCTGTTGTTTTAATTTGCGGCGGAGCGGATAAAAATTTAAAATTTCAAGAATTCGCGCAATATATCAAGAAATACGGCAGGGTTGTAATTCTGCTTCCCGGCACAGCCACTTCAAGATTAAAATCGCAAATTTTATCTGTCTCAAGAGGAAAGAAAATTTTTGAAATTAAAAATATGAAAGAAGCGATAACAATGGCTGAAAAAATGGCTAAAAATGACGACATTGTTCTTTTGTCTCCGGGTTGCGCCAGTTTCGGATTGTTTAAAAATGAATTTGACCGTGGAGGAAAGTTTAAAAAATTTGTTAAAGCCCTAAGATGATTAAAACAAAAATTCATCAACCTGATTATATAATTATTGTCAACTTGGCAATTTTAATTGTTCTGGGATTGTTTATTCTTACTTCATCGAGCTATTTTACGGCTTGTGAGAAATTCAATAATTGTTATTTTTATTTAAAACATCAGCTTCTTAACGGTTTATTGCCGGGTCTGTTTATTTTTTGGCTTCTGGCTCGTTTTGACTATCATTATTTAAAAAAAATTTCTCTTTACTTGCTTATTTTTTCGCTTGTAATATTGGCTCTGGTTTTGGTTCCGGGCATAGGTTTTGCCAAAGAGGGAGTAAGCCGATGGATAAAAATAGGCGGCTTGAATTTTCAACCTTCGGAATTCATAAAATTATCATTTTTAATTTATTTGGCCGCTTGGTTTTCCAATCACCAAGATAAATTTAAAAGCATTAAAGAAGTTTTTGTACCGTTTATTCTTTTTTTGGTTATTATCAGCGTCCTTATTATTTTTCAGCCGGACATAGGAACTTTATTGGTGATTATTATAAGCGCCATGATTGTTTATTTTGTCGCCGGCGCGCCTTGGAAACATTTGGGTCTTATAATAATGGGCGGACTTATATCTTTAATAGCTTTGATTAAAATAGCTCCTTATCGTTTTGACAGAATAATGGTATTTCTTCATCCGGAAGCGGATCCCCAGGGCATAGGTTATCATATTAATCAGGCGATTTTAGCCATTGGTTCTGGAGGAATTTTTGGCCGGGGGTTGGGGCATTCGTATCAAAAAATTAATTATTTGCCCGAAGTGGTTGGTGATTCCATCTTCGCCGTGATGGCAGAAGAATTGGGTTTTATTAAAATGTTGATAGTGGTGGGATTATATATTTATTTGGCTATTCGTATTTTCAGATTAGCCAATTTAAATCGTGACAATTTCGGCAGACTACTGACCGTTGGTATTGGTTCTTGGTTTATTTTTCAATCATTAATCAACATGGCCGCGATGTTAAGGCTTTTGCCTTTAACCGGTATTCCTTTGCCTTTTGTCAGTTATGGCGGCACGAGTTTTTGCGTTTTCATGGCCGCTTTTGGAATTTTAGTAAATATTTCAAAACAAACAGATGGGGTTGACCCCGTTAAAAATTCACAATAGATTTTATTTTTTTATTAAAATTATAAGGCGAAGCCGCTTCGCTTCCAGTTTAACCTGATAGATGTTTCTATTTTAAATTTTTAACGGGGTTGACATAAAAGAAAAAATTTGCTAAACTTAAAATAATAAAAAGCCTGCCTATCGGCAGACAAGGAGGTGAGAGATGTTATTTACAATTTATTTCTTGATTTTTTTAAATTTCAGCGAAATTGATTCAGTGGATGTTTACTCAGTGAACTATAGGTTGATAAGAGATAATACAGTTGGAACCCTTGTTTCAAGGACAAGTCAGATAATTTTGAATGGAAAAAGGGTTTATTATTTCTCAACTGAGGCAAAAAGTAATGGCATGGTAAGTGAATTTAAACCTTTCCATACGACACAGGAATCGTGGGCTGAAATAGAAAATTTGCAAACTTTGCATATTAAAAAATATGAAGATTTACACGGTAACAAGAAAAATGTGGAGATTTTCTTGAATCAATTGGATCATCAGGGAATTTGGAATATTTCTGCCAATAAAGAATATTCTTTAACAGAGAATATTCTTCCAAATTCGAGAGACTTGCTGACTTTGTTTTATCTTCTTAAGGCTATTCCCACTGAAAGCTTAGCCATTGGCAAGTCTTGGAATATTAATATGGTGAAAGAATTTCCATCAGTTTCTGATACTGTGTATTCAAGTACTTTGCCGGCCATAATTTCCCGCTTTGAGAAAAAAAATCTTGAAGGTAGAGAAATATGGTGTTTCGTCTTTGAAATTTCCTACAAAGACGATTTTCTTGGAAAAACCGAGAAAATATTAATTTGGCTGAGTGAGCATAAGATTGAGATAATAAAGAGAGGATCGTGTGTTTTGATTTTGAAACAAAAATAAAGGCTTCGGTAATTAACTTACTTGAAGCCTTTTTTAATTGGGAAGGGGCTTGCCCCCTCACCATAATGCCGATGCCCCGCTTTGGCGGGGCGGCCCGATTTTCTATTTTATTTATTGTTGTAAGATTTATTTTTTATTTTTAAAAATATTAGATGCAGATATTATCGCCATTAGGTGAGGGGACTTGTCCTTTGGCTAAAAATGTTTTATAATTTAAGAGATGACTATCAAATTTAGCATCAAAAATCGTTTGATTGTTTCCGGAATTTTTATAATTCTGGGAGTTTTAATTTTATTGTCTCAAAATTCCGGCTTTAAATTATTTCTGGCAAGAGCGAGTTCGGATTCAACGGAAAATGTTCGTGGCTGGGGTTGGAGTTCAAATATGGGTTGGGTTTCAACGAATTGTTATAATGATTATAATGATGACGGCGCATGGGAAAATTGTTGCGGCGGCGGAGCAGATTGCCCCGATAATGTTAATGTGGGAGGAGGCAATTATGCTGTCAAAGTAAGTACTGCTTTTCCATATAAATTAACCGGTTATGCTTGGAGTGAAAATATGGGTTGGATTTGTTTTGGTGAAGATTGTTGTAGTGGTGGAGTTTGCAATGGAGAAGATGACAAGGCACCAGATAATAATTATGCTTGGGCTTGTTTGGGAAACGCAACCTGCACTAGTCCTTCTTGCTCTTGTGATATTGGTGATAAGGGTGAGAGCTTTTCTGACAATTCTAATTTAAAAGCACATTGGAATTTAAATGATAATGATTCTTCGCTTCAAGATTCTGTGGGAGGCAATAATGGTACTCCTGTTGGTACGACTCGGGTTACCGGCAAATGGGGCAAGGCCAGGTCGTTTAATGGCACAAGTGATTATGTCTTAGTTGGTGATCAACCTGATTTGGAAAGCATGGCTACTTTGACCGTTGAAGCCTGGATTAAAACTGATGAAAATAGATTAAATAAAGCCATTGTTTCCAAATGGCAGACGGGCACTGCGTCATATATTTTAAGAACAGACAATACTCCCGGCAATGAAGGGAAGATAGGATTTAGTGTTTATACTTCCGGCGCCACGAATGTTGTTTCAAATATTACTGTTAACGATAATAAATGGCACCATTTGGCGGGTGTCTACAATGGAACAAATGTTAAAATTTATATTGATGGAGTGGACAGAACTACTACGCCGCAAACTACCTCCGGCTCCATTGCCAATAGTGAAGAAGAATTTTGTCTTGGAGATACTTGCAATGGCGGCGTGGGACAGGGGAATAATTTTGAAGGTACTATTGAAAATGTTTCAATTTGGTCTCGAGCTAAATCAGACAGCGAAATTTGGGCTGACGGACAAATGGAACTTTCCGGTTGGGCAAAAGTGGTTAATTTGGGTGATAACGGTTGGATGAAATTGCAAAAAACTTCAGATGCCACGCCGAAATGGTGGGGCAGTTATTTGGAAGATTATAATGGTTTTTATAGAATGGTGGGTTGGGGGTGGAATGCTTATCCCGGATCTTTGCTTGGTGTTGGTTGGGTGGAATATGGTTATCCTAAGGGTATTCACGCGCCTTTGGATTTTGATAATTTAACAATTGATAATACCTTGGGTTGCGATAGATTGGGAGTTTCATGGGATCTCTCAACTTGGGCGGAAAATTATACTTATTATAGATGCGCGGCAACAGATTTAACGGGTTGCGGTGCTTGTACTTATACTCCTTATAGTGTCATAGATGAATCATGCGACATAAACGGTTGCCAAGTTTTAGATACGGGTTTGGCGGAAAATACAGGTTATTGTTACGAGGTTGTGGCCTCTAATTCTACGGATGATAAGGATTGTGCGGATAATCCGGTTTGGAAAAAAACTCTTCTTTGCGAGCCGGAAGGAGAAACCACCAATGCTGAAATTTGCGGTCAGATTAAAACCAAATGGACTAAGGGCGACAGCGCTGACGGTTATAATATTTATCGGACTTTAACTACGGGCGGGTGCAATAGTTTAGTTGATCCCAATTGCCAATCAGTCGGTCATTTGGCTGAAGGACTTTCTTATAATGGTTTAGTGGCTCAATGGAAAATGAATCAAAATTGGAATGATTCCTCAGGTAATGGCAATAATGGCACGGCACAAAGTGGAGCCACTTTTAATAGCAGTGGTAAATTTGGTTATGCCGGTAGTTTAAATGAAAGCAACAGTGATTATGTTCAAGTAGCCAATACAGATAGCTTAAATATTACTAACACAATGACTATTGAAGCTTGGGTTAAAACTACAGATAGTCAGGGAACCATTGCCAGTAAATCTGATGCAACCAAGGGTTATATTTTAAGTATTGGCGGCGATTCGACTAATGGAAAAATTTGTTATTGGTCTGATGGTTCAAGCTGGGCTTGCAGCACTTCTACGGTTAATGATAATTCATGGCATCATATCGCCATAGTCCATTCCGGAACAAGTGTTTATTTCTATAAAGATGGCGTTGCCGATGGTTCGGCGACAGCAATTAATAGAACCAATAATTCTACTGATGTTTTAAGAATTGGTCGCGAGAATACCACTACGCGATATTTTAATGATTTAATTGACAACGTGGCTATTTATAATGTGGCAAAATTAGATTCAGATATTAAAATTGATTATGAGGCCGGCACTAATTCAAATTGTTTATTAGGGCAATGCGGATTAACTTATGTTTGCGGCGCTACGGCATGCGGTGAAGATAATACGTGCTGCTATACTGATAAAAGAGTTATTCCTAAAATGAATTATTATTATGTTATGACACAAACCAATGAACAAGGTGAATCCGTAGGTTCGGACCAAATTTTTAATCAAACCCTTTGCTGGCCGACGCATCAGCAGCAAGAACAGTAAAATAAACATATTAAAAAATTAACGAGTTATGAAAAATATCCTTGTTTTTGGCGGCAGTTTTAATCCTCCTCATAACGGCCATCTTGCTGTTATAAAAAAAGCGCTGAAAAAAACCGGTTTAAAAAAAATTATTTTAATGCCTTCGGGCCTTCAGACGCTTAAGAAAAATTATGACATGGCGCCGATGAAAGATCGCTTGGCAATGGCTGAAATTTTAACAAAACTGGATCCGCGAATTGAAATTGCGGATATAGAAATCAAAAAATCTTATCAAAGAAAAAAATCATATACCGCCGAAACAATCAAAGAATTGAAAAAACAATATCATCAAACTAAAATTTATTGGGTTATCGGGCAAGATTCTTTTGAAGAAATATTGGCCGGCAAATGGAAGGTCGGTTTAGAAATTTTTGATCAGGCTGATTTTATTGTCGCCACTCGTCCTTCATTGAAAAAAGTGCCCAAAAATGTTTTGGCAAAAATTCAAATCATAAAAATGAATTGCCCTATTTCCAGTACGATGATCAGAAAATTTTTGCGTCAGGGAAAATCAATAAAAAAACTGGTGCCAATGGAAATTTTAAAATATATTCAGAATAAAAAATTGTATACTCAAGGTTATGCAAGAATTAAGCAAGCAAGAAGCTAAAAAGCGGATAGAAAAATTAAAGAAAGAAATAGAATATCACGGCCGTCTTTATTATGTTTTGGATAAACCGTCAATTTCCGATGCGGCTTATGATTCTTTAAGAAAAGAATTATTGGCTTTGGAAAATCAATATCCGGAATTTGGCGGACAAAATTCACCGACTCAAAGAGTGGGCGGCAAGCCTTTGGAAAAATTCAAAAAATTTGCCCATAAAATTCCCTTGCTTTCTCTTTCCGACGTTTTTGAAGAAAAAGAAATTTATGATTGGGAGAAAAGGATCAAAAAACTCTTACCGCCAGATTTAAAAATTGATTATTTCATTGAATTGAAGATGGACGGCTTGGCCGTAGCTTTATTTTATAAAAATGGAATTTTTGAAAAAGGAGCAACCCGCGGAGACGGTTATATCGGCGAAGACGTGACGCAAAATTTAAAAACCATCAGAACCATACCTTTAAAATTGGAAGGAAATTTTCAGGGAGAAGTTGAAATCAGGGGAGAGGTTTTTATGTCCAAAAAAGTTTTTGAAGAATTGAATAAAGAGCAAATTAAAAAAGGGGAAGCGGCTTTTGCCAATCCAAGAAACGCCGCGGCCGGATCATTACGCCAACTTGATTCGCAAATTACTTTGGGAAGAAAATTAAATTTTTTTGCTTATGATATTACCACTGATTTAGGACGAAAAACCCATTTGGAAACTCATAAATTAATTGAAAAAATCGGTTTCCCTCCAAATCCTTATACTCAATATTGCGCTGATATTTCAGAAATTATAAAATTTCAAAAATATATTGGCGGATTAAGAGAAAAATTGCCTTATGAAATTGATGGCGTGGTGGCCAGAGTTAATTCTAATGAAATTTATAATAAATTAGGCACCATTGGTCGGGCGCCCCGCGGATCAATTGCTTATAAATTTCCCGGGTTGGAAGCAGTCACTAAAATAAAAGATATTATTATTCAAATAGGACGAACCGGTCGATTAACACCGGTAGCCGTGCTTGAACCGGTTAATGTCGGCGGAGCCACAGTCAGTCGCGCTACTTTACACAATGAAGATGAAATTAAAAGATTGGATGTCAGAATCGGAGATACGGTGGTGATAAAACGAGCAGGGGATGTTATTCCGGATATTGTCGGAGTTTTAAAAAATTTGCGAACTTCTAAAGAAAAAATATTCAGAATGCCGAATCATTGTCCGCTTTGTCATTCACCGGCTTACAGAAAAGAAGGTGAAGTTGATTTTTATTGTTCCAACAAAAATTGTTACGGACAAAGATGGCGCGGTATTACTCATTTTGTTTCTAAAAACGCTTTTGATATTGTTCATTTGGGACCGAAAATTATTGACAAACTTTTCAGCGTCGGATTGATTAAGGATCCGGCAGACATATTTTTCTTGAAAAAAGAAGATCTTGAGCCATTGGAAAGATTTGCCGAAAAATCAGCGGAAAATATTATTGGGGCGATTGATAAAAGCAAAAAAATTGATTTTAGCCGTTTTATTTACGCCCTGGGAATTCGCCATACAGGCGAGGAAACAGCCATAAATTTAGCCAATTATTTCGGCGACTTGGATAATTTAACCAAAGCAAAGTTGGAAGATTTGGAAGCGATTGAAGACATCGGCGGAGTGGTGGCTAAAAGCATTTTTGAATGGTTTCAAGATAAAAATAATTTGGAATTGATTAAAAAATTTAAAAAAGCGGGAATAGAAATTATCAAACCGTCAAAAATCAGTCAAAAATTAAACGGCAAAACTTTCGTTCTGACCGGAACACTGACTCACTTTACACGTGAATCAGCTAAGGAAATGATCAGGAAATCAGGCGGTAATATTTCTTCTTCTGTCAGTTTAAAAACGGATTTTTTGGTAGCCGGTGAAGCATCGGGCTCAAAATTAAAAAATGCCAAAGATCTGGGAGTAAAAATTATTAGTGAACAAGAATTTTTAAAAATGGTTCAATAATTATGATTTCAAAAAAAGAAATACAACATTTGGCGGATTTGTCCAGATTGAAATTAACGGAAAAGGAAATAAAAAAATATCAGAAACAACTTTCTGATATTTTGGATTATGTCGGACAGCTTAAAAAAATAAATACAAAAGATGTCTTGCCTTGTACCGGTGGGACCAATCTGAAAAATATTTTTCGCAATGACGAAGCAAGTTTGGCGGATAAAGAAATGATAAAAAGATTATTAAAAACCGCGCCAAAAGTTGAAAATAATTTAATAAAAGTAAAAGGGATATTTAATAAATAGCTTCTTAGCTTGTAGCTTTTTAGCTTTTTAGGGCTAAGAAGCTAAAAAGCCCCGCCTGCCAAGGCCTGTCAAAATTAATCAATTTAGAACATAAATTAATTTTATAACTCTATTTATTAAACCTAAATATGACATTAGGCATATGGCGGGCAGGTAATTCCTAAAAAGCTAATCTATGATTTTAAATAATTTAACAATTTTAGAAGCGCATCAGGGTCTGAAGAAAAAAGAATTTTCTTCAGAAGATTTGGTTCGCTCTTGTCTTGATGAAATTAAAAAACAAGATAAAAAAATTAATGCTTTTATTACTGTTTTAGAAAAAGAGGCGATAGAGAGAGCTAAAACAATAGATAAGCAAATCGCTTCCAATGGTTTGAATAATTTTTTAACCGGCATTCCTTTGGCAATCAAAGATAATATTTTAATTCAAGATGTTCGCGCCACAGCCGGTTCCAAAATACTTTCTGAATATTGCTCTCCTTATGACGCCACAGTGATTAAAAAATTAAAAGATGCCGGGGCGATTTTTGTCGGCAAAACAAATTTGGACGAATTTGCCATGGGTTCTTCCACGGAAAATTCATTTTTCGGTCCGACTAAAAATCCTCGAGATTTGGAAAGAGTTCCCGGTGGTTCTTCGGGCGGTTCGGCTGCGGCCGTAACGGCAAAAATGTGTTTAGGCGCGCTTGGTTCTGATACCGGCGGTTCTATTCGACAGCCGGCCAGTTTTTGCGGCGTGGTCGGATTAAAACCGACTTATGGAAAAGTTTCCCGTTTTGGTTTAATGGCCATGGCTTCTTCGCTTGATCAAATCGGACCAATCGGTAATTCGGTTGATGACGTGGCTGTTTTACTTGACGCAATTGAAGGCAAAGATAATTTTGATTCAACCAGTGTGGAAACACCCAAAATTGAAAATTTAAAATTGAAAATTGAAAATTTACGGATCGGTATCCCCAAAGAATATTTCATTAAAGGATTGGATTCGCAAATTAAAAAAAATATTGATCATCTGATTAAAAAATTAAAAGATGAAGGCGCGGAAATAAAAGAAGTCAGTTTGCCGCACACAAAAGAAGCTTTGGCTTGTTATTATATTATTATGCCGGCCGAAGTTTCGGCGAATTTAAGCCGTTATGACGGCATAAGATACGGTTATTCAATTCAAGAAGGAAAAAATTTGCTTGATGTTTATTTAAATTCTCGAACTCAGGGATTTGGCGATGAATCAAAAAGAAGAATTATTTTAGGAACATATATTCTTTCCAAGGGTTATTACGAAGCTTATTATTTAAAAGCTCAAAAAGTACGGACATTGATAAAAAATGATTTTCAAGAAGCTTTTAAAAAAGTTGATTGTTTGCTGACTCCGACCACACCGACCACTGCTTTTAAAATCGGTGAAAAAATTGACGATCCGTTAAATATGTATTTGTCTGATATTTACACCGTACCGGTTAATTTGGCAGGTTTACCGGCTTTGTCTATGCCGGTTGGTAAAATAGACAAATTGCCTTTTGGCTTGCAGATTATCGGAAATTATTTTGAAGAAAATAAAATTTTGGAAATAGCCAAGACAATAGAAAAGTTAATAAGTAAATAAGTAAATACATAGAAAAAATGAAAATAAAAATATTCAATACTATATTTTTATCATTTCTTATTTTCTCGTTTTTTATTCCTTTTTTCGCGCAGGCTGAAACCAAACCTTCCGCCTCTCTTTATTTTCTCCCGGCAACAAGTTCAATTGAAGTGGACAAAATCGTTCAGATTCGTTTTATCGTTAACGCCGGTGCTCCGATAAATTTAGTGGAATCCACACTTTCTTTTTCAAATAATACTTTGGAATTTTCCAGTTTTTCAAAATCAGGATCAATTATTAATTTATGGTTTAATGAACCAAGTTATTCTCAAAAAGATGGAAGTATTTCTTTTTCCGGAGGCATACCGAATCCGGGTTTTACGGGCGAGGGCAAAATTTTGATTATTAATTTTAAAGCCAAGGCAAGCGGAACGGCTTGGGTAAAAATTTCCGGGGCTCAAGTTTTAGCCAATGACGGCTTAGGCACTAACATTTTAAGTTCCAAAGGACAAGCCAGTCTTACGTGTTTTGAAACAGGTTTGCCAAAACCGACTCCGATCGAACCTAAACCTGAAATTATTCCTTCTCAATTAAAGATTTCTTCTTCAACTCATCCGGATCAGCAAAAATGGTATTCAAACAAAAATCCAATGATTTCTTGGCCATGGAATTCCAGTATTTCCAATTTCAGTTTTATTTTTGATCAAAAGGAAAAAACAATTCCGGATAATGCCGGTGAGGGATTGGATAATAATATTTCTTATTCGGACGTGAAAGATGGAATTTGGTATTTTCATCTTAAGGCGCGCACCGCGACCGGGTGGTCGGCAATATCTCATTTTAAAATACAAATTGATTCTCAATCGCCCCAAGATTTAAAAATTATTTTTTCCAAAAATGAAGATGTATATACCACTACGCCATTGATTAATGTATCAGCCAGCGATTCTGTTTCAGGTTTGGCCTATTTTGAAGAAAAAATAGATCAAGGAGATTTTATTAAAGTTGAAAAAACTGAATTTAAAATACCAAAAACAAATCCGGGCGATCATATTTTATCAATAAGAGCTTATGATCAAGCGGGAAATTTTTCGGAAAAATCTGAAAGTTTTAAAATTATTCTTTTTCCAACTCCGACAATCAATCATTGCACAAGAGAAGTTTTATCAGCCACCATATCCACTCCATTAATTGTTAGAGGCGAAGCCGCTCCGCTTTCAGATATTATCGTTTCCATTGTTCAACAAGAAGGCATTCAGGAATTTAAGGAAACAACGCAAACCGACAGACAAGGCAGCTGGGCTGTTATTTATAAAGAGCAACTGCCTCCGGGCGAGTATCTTGTTTTCGCGACCGCTCATTCTCCGGAGCAAGTCAGTTCTCCTTCAAAAAAAGTCCGCTTAAAAGTAATAAAAACCGGCATTGAATTTTTTAGTCATATTATACCTTCCGGCGCCGTAATCTTTATTATATTTTTCCTTTTGGCGATTATTGTTATCTTGATTGCTCTTTTGATGTTTTTCAAAAGGAAATTCAAGAAATACGATACTCTGATTAAGGGTTTTTTAAAGAAAAAAAACAGAGACTCCAGGATAAGGAAAATAAATCAAAAATAAGTTTTTATGAGATATTCCAAATCATCAATTGTTTTTATTTTAACCACTGCTTTGTTTTTAATCGGCATGGTTTGTTTTTTATTTTACAGTCCATTAACCAAAGCGGCGGAAACAAATGAAATAAAAATTTTTCCCACTGCTTTCTCGGGCGACTGGCAGAATCCGCAAGCGGTTTTAACTCAGGATTTAACGCAAAATGCGGCTTTTGAAGAATTTAATCAAGAAAATTCGGCTTATCTCTCGTCCGTTCAGACGGAAATTTCAAAATCCGAAATTAGAAATCCGAAACAATTTTTAATCGTAATTTTAAATAAGATAAAGGATTTATTTAAAAACAGCGTGGCGCAAGCCGAAGAAATTACTGCTGAAAATTCAACCTCAACTCCACCGGATATTAATAATCCAATTGAGCAAGCGCCGGAAATTGAGCCAATAATTGAAGCGCCAACCGTAGAGCCGCCAATTTCTGAGCCGTTGATAGAAGCGCCGATACAGCCGCAGACTGTTGAGAAAATTTTAGAAATTTCAAATTTTTCAGTTTCAGAGAGTTTCAAAGAAAATAAAATTGAGAATGTCCAATTGAGAATGTCTTTGGCCGGTAAAGGACAAGAAGGAGACAAGCTGCAAATTGAATATTATTTTAATAATACTTGGCAAAAATTAAATGAATTTGATTTGAAAGACGAAATTTCCAATAATTTAAACGGCGGTTATTTTCTTGACGCTTTGCCGATTTTTAAAAATTGGGACAATTTGGAAAATTTGAAATTCAGATTCACTTATTCTTCAAATTCTGAATTATCGTCAGTGTATCTGGACGCGGCTTGGCTGGAAATAACAACCACAGAACAGCCGGAAAAAGTTTTAGAACAGCAAGAACCGATTAAAGAAATAAAGAATTTTAAAAACAACGAAGAACCGACTTTTGAATTAACGGAAAGTTTATTCGCGAAAATAAAAAACTTTTTCAAGAAAGAGAAAAAAGATTTTGTTTTAGTTGATCCGATGGGCAAGGAAAGCAAGGACGGATTGATTAATCAAGGCAATAGAGTAAAAATTTCGCGTTCCGGCGATAAGAGAAGTTTCAAGCCCGGTCTCTATAAATTAAAAATCAAACAAGGCGATAAAGAAACAATTCAAGAATTTACTTGGGGCGTTTTGACATTAAATACCAACAAATCAATTTATTTGCCCAATGAAACAGCCTATTTGCAAATGGCGGTTTTGAAAGATAACGGGCACACAATCTGCGACGCGAATCTTAAATTAAAAATTGAAAATAAAAAATCAAAAATTTCAGCGGAATTATCAACCGGAGACGGAACAATTCAATACAGCGGCCAATGCGGACCGGACAACGTGATTGATGTGCCGGATTATTTTGCTTATTATCCGACAGGAGAAGCGGGGACTTACGCGATAACTCTCACCAATCTTGATAATGGTTATGAAATAACCGACTCTTTTGAAGTCCGCGATTCCGTGTCTTTTGAAATTGAAAGAATCGGACCGACCAGAATTTATCCGCTGGCGAATTACGAGATGAAATTGAAAATAAAAGCAAACCAGGATTTTAACGGAGAAATTGTAGAAAAAATTCCGGACTCTTTCCAAATTATAAATTCCGAATCAGAAATCAGAAATTCAAATGATCCGAATACGAAAGAAATTTTTTGGAACGCTGATTGGAAAGCAGGGGAGAGTTATGAATTGAAATATGAATTTGACGCGCCGGATGTCAGCCCTTATATATTTTTATTGGGACCGTTGCAAATCGGCCAATTTGAAGAAGCGCGAGATTGGCAAATCGCGTCTGATGCCGCGGCTACGATTGATTCAGATATAGTTGATGGTACTGATGAAGCAGGTCCTTCACCGGCTGTAGTTTTTATCAGTGACACAGTTGGTTATGTTTTTTTTATGGATCTCACTTCGCAAGATTTGGCTTATAAAAAAACTACTGACAAGGGCGCAACTTGGGGCAATCCTGTGGTTATTGATACAAGTAAAAATTGGACAGTTGCTTCGGTTTGGTACGATCAATGGACGCCGGGCGATACCAGCGGGACAAAAATTCATATTGCCGCTGCCGAAGACACAGGAAGTGATCTTTGGTATACATATTTGGATACCAATGGTGACACTCTGCGTTCCCTGGGTTTAGTGACAATTTGTACAGCCACAACTTTTACTGAGGTTACCAACCCTGCGCCATATATTACCAAAGGCGGAAGCGGTTATCTTTTTGCCGGTTTTCAATCAGCGAGTACGCCGACCGGTGGTCAAATATTTAAATCAACCGATGGCAATGGAGCTACATGGACTACAACGTCGCCGGCGGCCTGGAGTACTGTGTCGGGAGATCAGATTCAAATACTTCCTTTATTGACTAATAATGACATTATTGCCATTAAAGCGGATCCAACCAACCATAATGTTTACTCTTTGGTTTATGCCGAATCAACTGATACATGGGCGACAAGCTGGACTACTGTTGGCGCGATGAATGATAATAGTAAGCCCGGTTACGGATGGTTTTCAGCTTCTATAAAAAAATCTACCGGCAATGTTTATTTAGCCTTTTCTAATTATACCGGTTTCAGTACGAATGATATAAAATTTTATACATTTTCCGACAGTACGCGAAGTTGGACTGCGAAAACAGATGTTATAACAAACAGTGATGTTACTGCTGCCCCCGTAACTTTAATTGATGAAAATACCGGTAATGTTTATGTGGCTTACGTGAAAGGAGGAACACTAGGATCGTCAGTAAATGTGTATTATAAAAGTTCTACTGACAGCGGTACTAATTGGAGCGCTGAATCATCTGCCATAGATTCCGGAGCAGATGATTACAGATATATGCGCGGTAATTTATTAAGTACGGAAAGATTATATGTGGTTTGGTATGATGATGACGATGATGATCTTTTTGGAGAAACGGTTGCCGATATCGCGCCGCCGGCTGAAAATCTTACGCAAATTCATTATCACTGGAGAAATGATGACGGTTCGGAATCAGCCGCGACTTCAGCCACCAGCAATACTGAAGATACAACCCTTGGTTGCTTGCCGGAAAGCACAACTAAAAGAATCAGAGTAGAAATTTCCAATGAAGGTGCCAGTGCATCAGGCGCGGTCACTTATCGTCTTGAATATGGAGCAAAATCTACCACTTGTGCGGCTATTTCCAGTTGGACTGACGTTGGCGCAGCAGATGGCGATTGGGATATGTCTAATTCATCAAATTTAACTGATGGAAATGACACAACCAATGTTGCTAATTTTGCCAATGGTAAAGTGACAGATGAAAATACCAATTTTGAGACTCCCAATGCCGCCCAAAAAGATACGTCAAGCACTACAGCCGGTATTACTTTGGCTGCTACTGATTTTGTTGAAATTGAATATTCAATCCAAGCTCTTCCTGCCGCGACGGACGGAGGAACTTATTGTTTCCGTTTAACCAATGCCGGTTCTACTACAAATTTTACTTATACAACATATCCCGAAGCGACTGTTTATAGTTCTCCAACTATTGAGCAAATACATTATCATTGGAGAAATGATGATGGCTCGGAATCAGCCGCGACTTCAGCCACCGGCAGTACGGAAGACACTGTGCTCAGCAGTTTGGCAAAAAATACAACTGCAAGAGTTAGAATAGAAGCTTCCAATGAAGGCACTTGTTCATCTGCGGCAATCACTTATCGTCTTGAGTATGGAGCAAAATCTACCACTTGCGGAGCTATTGTTTCTTGGACTGATGTTGGCGCGGCAAATGGCGATTGGGATATGTCTGATTCATCAAATTTGACCGACGGTAATGATACGACCAATGTAGCCAATTTTGCCAATGGTAAGGTGACAGACGAAAATACAACTTTCAAAACTACCAATGCTGCCCAAAAAGATACGTCAAGCACTACGGCCGGCATTACTTTGGCCAGTACGGAATTCGCGGAAATTGAATATTCAATCAAAGCTTTGACTGCGGCCACGGCCGGAGGAACTTATTGTTTTCGTTTAACCAATGGCGGAACCGCCACAAATTTTACTTACACAAAATATGCGGAGGCAACTATTTATACTCCTCCGAATGTTGACGAAACTCATTTTCGCTGGAGAAATGATGATGGAGGAGAAAACGGAAGTTGGACTGTTGACGGTTTGACATACACGACTCGGCGAATGCTGACTATTGATAACAGTAAAATAACTTCTGATTTGGTTGATTTTCCTGTTCGGGTAAGTTTGGCCAGTTTTCCGGGAATTGATTTGTCAAATTTTAACGCAAACGGATATGACATCAGGTTTACTCAATTTGACGGGACAACTCTTTTAAAATATGAAAGAGAATCATTTAATCAGACCGCGGACACAGGGGAAGTCTGGGTAAAAATTCCAAATGTTAGAACCGCGATCAGCGATGATAACAGATTTTTTATTTATTACCGAACCACGGACACGGCTAATGGAGAAGATCCGACCAATGTTTGGGATTCTGATTTTGAATCAGTGCATCATTTAAATATTGCTTCTCAGGGAACAGTGGTAAGCGCCGATACTACGCACGTGTCAGATACTTTTTCAAGAACTTTAGTCAGGACTGACGATGATAGTCAAACTCTTCATTTATTTTATGCCAAAGCTGGCACCAGCGACCGAACTTTATGGTGGAAGAGAAGTACTGACAATGGACTTACTTGGACTGATGAAACTCAAATCGGAAGCACGCCCGGAAAAGGAAACCTTCCGACTGTTGACGTTGATCCGAATGGCAAAGATATCCATCTTATATATTCTGACTCCAATGATCTTAAACACTGGATATTTTACAGAAAATTAACTTGGAATGGTACGAGTTGGGATGTCGGGAGTGAAGAAACCGTTCACGAAGGAGCGACAGGTACAAATGGTGTATCTGACGCAAGTATGGCGGTTGATTCAGCTGGAGTTGTCCATGTAACTTGGGTATTTTTTAATAACAGTACTACCTATAATGTATATTATGAAAATAATTCAGCCGGTAATTGGAGTGCCAGTCCGACTACTTTAGCCACGGATGATGCGTGGACAATGCCGGTTATTCAAGTTGATTCCAGCAGGAATGTACATATAGTGGCTGCTATAGCCGGAAAAATTGAATATCAAAAAGCGACTTACAGCGCGGGTCCGACTTGGACTTGGGCCGGAAGCTGGACAGATATATCAGGAGGAACATATTCTGATGTTTGGTCGCATGTTATCAGTTCTATGGATGCCAGTAATCGTCTTCATGTTGCTTGGGGTGGTTATGGTCCGACCTACAGACCTTTGAAATATGCCAGAAAAAACGCGGATGACACTTGGGAAAGTACTATCACTCTTGATGCGGGAAATAATCATTGTTACGCATCAATCGTTGCTTATGGAGATGTTGTTTACGTAACCGCTATGTATAATTCCGGTACAGGTCAAACCGTATATTATAAAAGTACTGATGCTGGAGCCAATTTCGGAAGCAGAATGGCTATCAGTGATACCACTTCAACTAACCTTGCCTTCCGTTCCAGGATTTCAAAATACGCAATCAAGCCCGTGCTTGAAGGAGCTTGGAGAACAGGCAGTTCTTCGCCCTATTCTATGAAATATATACTTATTGATGAGTTGGATTCCACTACTCATAATATAGATGGAGGTTGTATTAATGGAGTAACCGGCGGCGCGGTTGGTCAAATAAACGGCGCTGATAGTTTTGACGGAAGCAATGATTATATTGATATCGGCACCGGACCAAGCACTGTTAAAACCGTAAGTTTTTGGATTTATCCGGAAACTACGACTGAATATTTTATTAATCTTACCAGCACTACAAAATATATTTGGGTCAGCGGCGGCACGGTAACTGTGACCGGTTTTACCGGCACACCAACAATTTATGTTAATGGTGTTGTCACCAGTACCTTAGCGGCCGACGCATGGCAATATGTAACCGTCACGACCGGCACGGCTGAAAATGCCAGTAATTTTGATATTGGCCGAACCGCTGATACGAATTATTTAGAAGGAAAAATAGATGAGGTTCGTCTTTCTCAAACCGCCAGAAGCACTGCTTGGATTACGGCTGATTATAATTCTACAAATAATAGTTTATTAACTTATGGAAGTGAGGAAACAGGGTCGGGTACGGCGGCCACCTGGAAAGCGGCCGAGGATGCGACAACCAGTCAGCCATTATCAACAAATATCAGATTAAGATTTTCTTTTAAAAATACTACGGCAACTGCCAGCGGTTATAATTATCGTTTGCAATACGCGGTTCAAACAGGAGGATCTTGCGGAGACGAAACTTACACTGATGTTCCGGTTGCCGGAAGTTGCGGCAGCGAAGCCGCTTGTATGTCCGCCTCCACTTATTTTGTTGATCAAGCAGCGGCTACAAGACAATTAAGCATTCCAAGTAACTATGCTTTTGTGGCCGGAAAAATAATAGAAAATGCGTCCAATCAAACAAACAGTATTACTTTGACTGCCAGTCAATTTACTGAAGCGGAATACAGTTTTCAATTTACCGCCAATGCTTTGGACAGCACGGTTTATTGTTTTAAAGCAAGAAACGCAACTTCCGAATTGGATAGTTATACAAAAATAGCCGATATTACGGCCGGCGGCGGTCAGGCGCCGACCGTGAGCGATGTTCAATTAAATGGCCAAGTGGCTATTGATTTGATTGAGAATACCACTAAATCAGTTTCAGCCACAGCCGATGTTTCAGATCCGGATGGATGCGATACTATTACCGGAGTGACGGCAAAAATTTATCGTTCCGGAGTAACAAGCGCCCAGGCCTGTTCAGCCAATGATAATAATTGTTACAGTGTTGCTTCTTGCACTGAAACTTCTTGTTCCGGAACTGACGCTGTTTATACTTGCACAATTTCAATGCAATTTTTTGCTGATCCGACTGATACGGGCACTCCTTGGGTTTCTCAATATTGGCGAGCATTTATTGAGGCTACTGACGAAGATGATTCAACAGGTTCAGGTTACAGTGCGGCTGACGCGCCTGATGTAAATTCTTTATTAGCTTTAGATGTTACTTCACCGATAAATTATGGCAGTTTGGGTGCCGGCGCTAAAAATGATCCTTTGGATAAAACGACAACTGTTACCGCCACGGGTAATGTTTCTTTGGATATAAATTTATACGGCGTAAATATGACTTCGGGAGGAAACAGCATTGCGGTGGGAAAGCAAAAATACGCCCTTGCTACCAGTACTGCTTATGCCAGCGGCACAAGTTTATTGGTTGACCCCGGAGCTCACGCGGACTTAAATTGCTGTAAAACTTTTTCTTCCGGCAGCAAAGCGACCAAAGATGTTTGGTGGGGATTGGAAGTGCCTTCTCCTCAAGCAGTGGGCAGTTATACTGGATCAATTACTTTCAGCGCGGCCAAAAATGAATGGTCAATATCGGGCGATTGGTGCGAATAATTTTTTAAAAATTTGATTAGTTATCCACTGAAAAAGACATTGTTTTTTTCAAAGTTTGTGATACTATTAAAATATAAATAATTTAATAATTTTAATAAATTAAATTTTAATATATGGCAAAAATCATAAAGAAATCTTTTCCTTGGTTTTTAATTTTAAGTTTAATCGTCGCCGTAGTTTTCAGTTTTAATCTTAATTTTAAAAATTCAGAAGTTAAAGCCGACTCGGCTGACACTTCGGTTACGGTCGGAAATACTGCCCCATCTTTGGGAACTCCGGCTGAAAATCCGGCTTCTTATGGCGCATCACCGACTAATATTGGCGCTAACGTAACTTTTGAATCAACTTCCACTGATCCGAATAGCGATAATTGGTATTTGGCTGTTTGTAAAACAGATGTGATTAATCCGGGAACCGGTGGCGGCGCACCAACTTGCGATACTTCTTCCACTTGGTGTGTTTCCGGTTCAACTGTCAGCGGCGCAAAAGCCACTTGTGTTACCGCAGCTTCCGGTGCAGCGGAATCTAATGCTTGGTTTGCTTTTGCTTGCGATGCCGCTTCTTCAAGTCAGGCCTGTTCTGCCTCCTCTCAAGGTTCAAGCGATTCAGGTTCGCCATTTAAAGTTAATCATGTACCGGCCTTTACTGTTTATGCCGACGATGGTCCAAAAGCTCCGGCAACCACCATGACTTGGACAACCACTGCTTCTGATTCCGATACTGATACGGCAAATGACACCGTAAGTTTATATGTTTGTAAAAGCAATGCTTTTGTCGCTTCAACTTTAACTTGCACGGACGGAGCTTGGTGTTCAGATACCGGGAAATCCAGTAATCCGACTTGCGGCGCCACTACACTCAGACCTGACGGCGATTATGCCGCTTATGGTTTCGTAGTTGATAGCCATGGACTTGAAGCTTCCGGCAGTCCTCATGCCACGGATTCTACTCCAACTGTCAGCAATGTTGCACCAAGTATTACTGCTTCAACTATTTCCGTGCTTGATACTGACGAAGCGGGGAATATGACTCTTACTACTGAACAAGCGGAAACAACAGGGTTTAAAGTAAAATTTACCGTGGTTGACGCTAACAGTTGCGTAACCAAAGGAGGAACTCCTGGAACCGATAATGAAATTGCTTCAGCTTTTATTAATTTAAGAATGTCTGAAAAAGCCACCACAGCTTGTGATGAATCCGGCGACTATAATGCCAATGATTGCTATCCCGATGCTTATGCTTCTTGGAATCCAACTTGTACTCAAGATGCGGATACTTGTACCGGAGCAACCGACACTGATGCTGCTTGGACTTGCACTTTCCCAATCCAATATCACGCTGATGCGACAGTGACCGGCGCGCCAAAAGCTTCTTACAATTGGGTCGCGGCCGTCAAAGCCACTGATGATGATGCGGCTGATACGGGATTAGTTGATTCCACTACCGGCAGCAATGAAATGGATAAATTTATGTCTTATGATTTAACTACTGCGACCATTGTTTATGGTACGGTATCGGCGAATGGAGACAGTGCGGAGAAAACAACCACTATAGAAGCAACCGGCAATGTCGGCTTGGATGAAAATATTTCCGGTGGAACCTCAGGAAGTAAAGGATTATGTACCGGCAGTTATCCTACTTGCTCGGGTAGTTATATCGCCACTGATCAACAAAATTATAATTTGACCACCGGCCAAGGTTTTGGCGGAACAGGTCACGCGGATTTAGCGTATACGCCTGCTGAAGCTGAATTAAACTGCGCTAAAACCACTACAACCGGTTCGCCGGCAACCGCAAATACTTATTGGTATTTGCACGTACCAGCCGGACAAGCAGCCGGAAGTTATACGGGTCAAAATACGATTGAAGGCAAGATTAATAATGAAAGCTTTGGATCATAATAAATAAAAAGAATTTTTAGATTCGGCAGATTAGAAATTTATCAATTACATGGTTTGGAAAAAAATAAATTTAATTTTAATTACTTTTCTATTATTGGCTTTTGTAATCGCCCCAACGGCGAAAGCGGGTTTTGGTATTTCTCCTCCTTATATTGACAATGAAAATCTTGGACAGGGATCTCATTACGAGAAAAAAATTACTTTGGTCAGAGGCGATCCGGTTGAAGATTGGAAAGTGGAAGTAATTACTAATGTTCCAAAAGCAGACGACTGGATTACAATTGATAAAGGAAAAGAATTTATTATGCCGGCCGGAGCTCAGCAAGTGCCGATTATTTTCAGCATTGATGTTCCGAAAAACGCCAAATTCGGCGAATATAAAGGCAGTATCAGAATAAAAACTTCACCGGTCAGAGCGCCGGAACAGGGAACGGTCTCCATACTTTTAGGCGGACAAATTGACGTTAATTTAACCGTGGCAAAAGATATTTTTGATTTCAAAATTAAAGGAATAAAAGTTTCCGATTTGGAAGAAGGATATAAAGCTTGGTGGGGATATGTTCCGGGAATAATCAAATTCTCAATGCAAACTGAGAATTTAGGCAATATAAAAGCCGCCCCGAGCAAAGTAAAATTTGAAATTTACGGCGAAGACAAATCAAATATTGTAGAAACAATTGAAACTTCCAAAATAGGAAAAGTTGAACCGTTTAAAACCGATTGGGCGGTTGCCGAACTTAAAACAAAATTAAAAGCCGGCAGTTATTGGGCGCAGTATAAAATTTTCAAGAAAGATGAAGTGGTCAGCTCGGGAGAAATTCATTTAAGCATTATGCCCAAAGGCACCATTACTGCGGGACAGCAAAACAAAATATTTGATTTGAACTCAAAAATTTTACTGATAATCGGTATAGCTGTTATTATTTTAATCGGCATCGCGGGCTTGATTTTAAAGAAGAAAAAGAAAAAGTAATCAAAAAATGCTATGACAATAAAAAATAACCAGAACGAAATATTTTTTCGAAACTGGTTATTTTTATCCCGCACTTTTTTGCGGGATTTATTATTTTCTAAAAAATATAAACTGACTATTTTTTCAGTTATTTTATTTTTAATTTTACCTTTATTTCCCAAGATTTCCCAAGCTGAAACTTTTCAAACTTCTGTCTCGGTTATAATCACGGTTTGCGGCAATGGTGTAGTTGAATTGGGAGAACAATGCGATGGTAGTGATTTAGATAGTCAAACTTGCGGTAAACAAGGTTTTAACAGGGGTAATTTAAGTTGTAAGGCTGATTGTACTTTTGATACTTCCGATTGTATCTCGGGCGGTGGAGGAGGAGGTGGCGGTGGCGGACTTTATGTACCTGAAACAAAAGTGATTATTCAAGGAATGGCTTACCCCAATACTGATGTAACCATTCTAAAAGATGGAAAAATAGCAGGTATTATTAAAGCAGACAATATGGCAAATTTTAAATTTGAGCTTCCCGGAATTACTCCGGGTATCTGCAGTCTTTCTTTGTGGGCAGAAGATTTTAGAGGAAGGCGTTCTCCAAGTTTTAGCTACACGCTCAGCGTTCAGTCGGGTATGACTACAACCATTGCGAATATTTTTTTGCCGCCAACCATTGACCTAGATAAAGATCAAGTCAAAAAAGGAGAAAAAATTATTATTTTTGGCCAAACCGCGCCAAAATCTCAAGTTTCTGTTTATGTTTATTCTTCAAATCCATTTATCAAAGAAGTAGAAGCTGATCAAATCGGCGCTTATTTTTATAATTTAGATACAACTCCTTTGGAAAATGGCGCTCATTCTACTAAAATAAAATCTTCTCTTGAGGGAGGATTGGCTTCTGATTTTTCCAAAACTTTGAATTTTCAAGTTTTAGGGCAGGATGAAACGTCAGAAGAACCATCGTCAGGAGAATCTGTTAAAATTATTCCCGCTAATTTAAACCATGATTTTAATAAAAAAGGAAGAGATATTGTCAATTTTGTTGATGTGTCTATTTTGCTTTATAATTGGGGCAAGCCAAAAAATATTAAAACAGATTTAAATAATGATGGAGTGGTTAATTATCAGGATTTAAGTATTTTATTGTATCATTGGACGGGATAATCCGCGCTCTTGGCGCGAAATTTCTAATTTCTAAATAAACCCAAATGTCTAAAATTAAAAATTTAAAATATATAATTTTTTCATTTTGCATTTTTATTTTTTCATTTTGCATTTTTAATAAAGTTTCTGCCGCCACTTTATATTTAGAGCCTAAAAGCGGCGAATACAAAATAGGCGATACCTTTATTATTGAAGCAAGACTTAATTTAAAAGCGGAAGAAAACATTAATGTTATTGAAGCGAATTTAAAATACCCCCAAGATTTACTGGAAGCTGTTGATTTAAGTTTTGGGGATTCTCTTCTGACTATTATTCCTCAACCGCCGACAATTGATAAAGAAAAAGGAATTATTAATTTTGTCGGAGGCATTCCCGGCGGTTATTCGGGCCATATAGCCGGCGACCCGGGATTAAGCAATTTGCTGGTTAAAATGATTTTTAAAGTCCGTGAAATTCCGCAAGATCAATTAAACGCGAATGGGCAGCAAATAAAAACTGAAATAAATTTTTTGGACAATTCAGAATTATTATTAAATGACGGATTGGCCACGCCGTTAAAACCAACCATTCAAAATGTAAATTTGACAATTTTGCCCAATAATCAAGTTATTCCCAAAGATGAATGGTTAGAGGTATTGGAAGAAGATAAAACACTTCCCGAGCCATTCACTGTAGAAATCAAACAAGATTCTTTGATTTTTGATAATAAATATTTTATTGTTTTTTCCACCACTGATAAACAATCCGGTCTTAAATATTACGAAATCTCGGAAACAAGAGATAAAAATCAAGAAAATTGGAATAAAGGAGACAGTCCGTATTTGTTGACTGATCAAAATTTGAATAGTATTATTAAGGTTAGAGCGGTTGATATGGCCGGAAACATGCGGACAGAAATTATCACTCTTCCACAACCGACAAAAAAAACACCCTTCTTTATTTTATTGATTATTTTATTTGCCTTGATTATTTTTTGCTGCTTATTATTTATTCTTAAAAATAATAAAATTAACAAGTTGAAAAATCAATAAATTATCCACCTGCCAACTTGACAAAACAAAACGATTAATTATGCTATATAGTATAATAATTAACTAATTTAATTTTTTTATCTATGGAAAACACAACAGAAAATGTAACAGAAATAAAGCCAAAATCAAAAAAGAAAATCAATTGGGGGGCTATAGTTTACTGGGCCATGGCTATTATTTTAATCGCTTCTATTTTTACTAATGGTTTTAATGTTAAGAATTTTCTTTTTCAAACTCCGACTGATGAAATTTCCGGCAAAGCAATGAAATTTATTAATGAAAACCTTTTAACACCCGAAACAACAGCATCTTTAGTTTCCGCCAGCCGCGTTAAAGATAGCGGTCTTTACAAAATAACCATTAAAATTAAAGAACAAACTTTTGATTCTTATGTAACGGGCGATAATAAATTATTTTTTCCCGAAGCAATGGATATACAAAAGGTTGCCGATCAAGCTAAAGCGGCTCAAGTAGAAACAGCTAAAGCAGCTGAAATTCCTCAAGCCGCAAATCCGGATATTACTTTATACGTTATGAGTTTTTGTCCATACGGCAATCAAGCCGAAGATACGATAGCTCCGGTTATTAAATTGCTCAATGGAAAAGCGAATATAAAATTGGGATATGTGATTTATTCCGATTATGCCAAAAATAGCGGCGCCAAATGGGGAGACTTCTGTTTGGATGAAGCTGAAAAATACTGTTCAATGCATGGTATTAGCGAGGTCAATCAGGATATCAGAGAAATTTGCGTTCAAAAATATGCTCCGGAAAAACTTTGGAATTTTGTTGATTTAATCAACAAGGGTTCTGATCCTCAAACTGTTGAAGAAAAATGGGAAGGTTTTGCCAAAACAGCCGGTATTGATGTCAAGGAAATAACAGCTTGTCAGAAAAGCGAAGCAGGGGCTTTATTGGCTCAAGAAGTGACCATGAATCAGAAATACGGAATTGAAGGTTCTCCGACGCTTTTGATTAACGGCGTAATTTATCAGGGAGACAGAACCACGGAAGGATATAAGCAAGCGATTTGTAAATCATTTACCACTGCTCCTGCGGAATGTCAGACTGTCTTGGAAAATACGACCGGAACAGCTGCCGGAAGCTGCAAATAAAATATGATTCTATCTTTTTTGCATAGTTTTGAGCCCCAATCTGTTTTTAGATTGGGGCTCTTAAATATTCATTGGTATGGTTTACTGATGGTTCTCGCCGGTATTTTGGGCTTTTTATTGGTTTTAAAATTGGCTCAAAAATACGAAATAAAAAAAGAAATTATTGAAGATATTGTTTTTTATTCAGTGATTTTCGGCTTAATCGGCGCGAGAATTTATCACATTTTTTGCGAACCGGTTTATTATTTTAATAATCCGTCAGAAATGATTAAATTTTGGCACGGCGGTTTGGGTATTTATGGCGCATTGATCAGCGGCGCAATTGTTTTATATATTTTTGCCAAGAAATTAAAAAAAGGGGGAGAGAATTTATCTTTTTTAAATTTAGCCGACTTATTCGCGCCGGCCTTGATTTTAGGGCAAGCGATCGGACGATGGGGGAATTGGTTTAATCAGGAACTTTACGGTCTGCCGACTAATTTGCCCTGGGGTATTCCCATTTCTTTGTCTAATCGCGCGGCCGGGTTGGAATTATTTCAGTATTTTCACCCCGTTTTTTTATACGAATCTGTCTGGGATTTTTTAATTTTTATTGTTTTAATAATAATTATTACGCGGACAACAGCGAGAAAACCGGGTGCTATTTTTGCTGTTTATTTAATTCTTTATTCCATAGGCCGGTTTTTTATTGAATTTTTAAGAGTTAATCCGCAACCGATGTTTTTAGATTTGAGATTGGCGCAAATTGTGGCGATCTTGATGTTTATTTTTGGTTCTATTATTCTAATAAAAACATCTAAACGGTTTAATAAATAAAAAACCGCCTCTACACGATGTGTAGAGGCTTTGAAACTTTCATAAGATCACCCCCAATAAATTTTCCGGTATTTTTTAGATAGTTTTATAATAGCATTTTTCAGAAAAATGTCAAGAGGATTTTTCCACACAGATAAAAATTAGAGGAGTTTTGTATTTTGGTATTGTTTAGGATTTAGAAATTAGAAATTAAAAATTGGAGCGAAGCGACCATTAATCATGCGCTAAAACAATAGCCCAGACTTCCTTGGCTCCGGATTGGCGCAAAATTCTGGCTGCTTCAAATAAGGTCGCACCGGTCGTAAAAACATCATCAATTAAAATGATGTTTTTATCTTTTATTTCGGTCTTGGTAAAATTTTCATTAATTACAAAAGTATTTTTAACATTATTTTCCCGTTCTTCTTTGTTAAGATTGGTCTGAGACTTGGTATCTTTAATTTTCGTTAAAATTTCCATTATCGGCCAATTGAATTCATTTGATAATTCTTTGGCCAGCAACAATGATTGATTATAGCCCCGCTGAGCCAATTTGCGCCGCGTAATTGGAATAGGCATTAAAACGAAATTATTTTTTATAAAATGAGAAATGGAAACAGGTGATTTTCTAAGCCGTTTAATGATTAGAAAAGCCAGATTTTTAGCCAGAGGGAAAGAATAGGGCGCGTATTTGAAATTGCGAATGGCTTTTTTGACCAGCGGTTGATTATAATTAACCGCAATAATAACGCCGTCTAAATTAAAATAGCATTTATAATAAACCTTTCTGTCAATTGTTTTTTTATGGCAAATAGGGCAAGTTAATTCGTCTAAAATAGGGATATTTTCCAAGCAATTTGGACAAATAAAATAATTCTCTTGACCGCAACCAAGGCAATTGATTGGAAAAAACAATTTAAGGCAAAAATTCTTAATTTTATTGATATTTGTTATCCACATTTTTCATTGTCGTAAATGGTATTTTATAGTATAATGGCATTATAGAGTAATGAAACAGTTTAACAAAATTTATTTATTTTGGCAATCTTAATATAAGATTATTATATGAGTTTTTTTGGTTTTAGAAAACAAGAAGGTTATTTAGGAATTGATTTGGGTTCTACCAGTATTAAATTGGTAGAACTTAAAAAAGAACAGGGTGTTCCAACCTTGATGACTTATGGTTATGCTGAACGAGCAATGGGGGATATTGTTAAGGGCGACCCGAATGAAGTTTTGCGGCAAGTGGCCAGTTTGCTTAAAAAAACATATAAAACCGCCGGTGTAACTTCTTTTAAAGCAATAACCGCTTTACCAAGTTTTTCCGTTTTTAATTCAGTCATTACTTTGCCGGTAATGAAAAAGCAAGAATTGGGAGACGCGGTTCATTGGGAAGCGAAAAAATTTATTCCCATGCCCATTGAAGATGTGATTTTGGATTGGCGGATTATTGATACTATCACAGTTGATGCTCAAAGAAAAAATTATCGCATTCTTTTGACCGCCGCTTCCAGAAATTTAGTTAAGCGGTATGTTGAAATATTTAAGCAAGCTGATTTACAATTGCTTTCATTAGAGACAGAAGCTTTTGCTCTATCAAGAGTTTTAATTGGAAAATCTCAGTCCACCATTATGATTGTTGACACCAGCGCTTTAACTACTGATATTATTATTATTGAAAAAGGAGTGCCGACTCTAAATCGAAGCATAGATATCGGGGGAGTAACCATTACTCGCGCCATTGCCAACAGTTTGAATATTGATTTTAAAAGAGCGGAACAATTTAAAAGGGATATAGGATTAAGCGGCGCTTCTAAAATTCCGGCTATTATAGAAAGTATTTTAAAACCGGTGATTGACGAAGTCATTTATTCATTAAAACTTTATCAGGGTCAATCCAATAAAACCGTGGAAAAAATTATTCTTTCCGGCGGTTCGGCCTATCTGCCTAATTTGGCCAATTATTTTTCACAAACACTCAATACCACGGTAATAATTGGTGATCCGTGGGCGAGAGTGGCATACCCTGAAGAATTAAAACCCGCCCTTGAAGAAGTGGCGCCGCGTTTTGCCGTAGCCATCGGCTTGGCGCTGAGACAACTTGACTGATAAGTCAGCTTCTTAGCTTGTAGCTTCTTAGCTTTTTAGGCGAGAAGCTGATTCCTAAGAAGCTAATAAGCTAATTCCTAATAAGCTAATATTATGTCTATCAATTTACTTCCCGAAGAGATGAGGGAAGACGAAAAAATAAATAAAAAAACCGAAGAACCGGCGGAAATAAAATTTTCTCAGCCGATTAAAGAAAAAAATTCGGTTCCATTGAAAACTGCCGAACCAAAAATCGGTTGGTTCAATTTTAAAAAACAATCGACAGCGCCGAAAGAATCGCCAATTTCTAATTTGAAAATAGTTGAACCGGAAATTTATCAAAATGATAAAAAAGAAAAAATGTCAGAATTAGCGGAGCTTCTTACTCAAGAAGAACCCAAAAAAGAACCTGAGAAAAAACCGGAAATCATTCGCTCTGCGGCCGATAAACCGCGAGAGACAAAAATTTTAACAGAAGTTTCGCAAACTCCGGAAATTACTTTAATGCCCGGGCAAGAAATGATTATTCCAAGAATCGTGAAGGAAAAAATGCTGATTCTTTCCGCGACAATAATTGTCGTTATCACGGTTTTTTTTATTGTTTTATTATATACAAATTGGCATTTTGAACAGTTAAGAGTTGAGAGAGATCAACTTAAAATTGATTCGCAAATTTTAGAGGCCCAAACTTATCCATTGTTAAAAGTTAGAAATGATGTCGCGGCTTTGGAAAAAAAGGCCATGAGAGTGGAAGAAATTTTAGCTAATCATGTTTACTGGACCAGATTTTTCAGTTTGTTGGAAATTTATACTATTCCGGACGTTTATTTTGGTGATTTTTCCGCTGATACAAGCGGGACGGTTCATTTATCGGCAACGGCTAAAGATTTAATTTCAGTGGCTAAACAAATCATTGTTTTTAATAATGCTCCTGATTTTGTTAAAAATGTCCAAGTTGCGAATATCACCAGGTCTCCGCTGGGAGCTATTACTTTTTCTATTGATTTAACTTTGGTTGACGGAGTATTTAAACAGTAATGAATTTTGTCTCCGGACGTTAAGTCGGAGCTACAAAATCATTACCCGCCCAGATTTTTGGACTATTAAAAAATTTTAAGAAAATAAAGAAAAATAAGTGCCCAAAAACTTGGGCGGGTACTCAAAATTGTGATGAAATTTATTTCGTCACAATAGTAACTCATAAATTTCAACAATTTTGGTATATGGCAAAGATTATAGAAGAAAAAAAATTTGACATTAAGTGGTACCATATTATTTTGGTTAAATTTTGTTGGACACTGATTGTTTTTATTATTATTGCTGCTTTTTCCGCTGAATATTTTTTTATTATAAAACCAAAAGTTAATCAAACAACAGGGGGGGGACAATTTGATGTTGAAAATTATAAAACAATTGTTAAAGATCAAGAGGCATATTTGAATAAATTGGAAACACTGGAGGTTCGGACAAAAAAAATCAGTCCAGACAGTTTAGAAAAATTGGATTATACGATTGCCGAAAAATCAGACTTGCCGAGCATTTTAAATCAGATTGATATTATTTCCAGACAGGCAGGAATGGAGTTTGTGGGGTTTAGCGTTAATTCCGATAAAGGAGTTACTACCATAAACTTAAATTTTGACAAAGGCACTTATCAGGCATGCAAAGAATTTTTGGATTATTTGGAAAAAAACAGCAGAATTATGGATGTGTCTCAGATTGCCTTAAAAAATATTGGAACTTCATTGACCGTAACTATAAAAACTTATTCTTTAAACGATTAATTTAAAACAATGCCGAATATTAATAAAAAAATGATCGGATTAATTATATTCTTAGCGCTGATTATTTTAGCCATAGGTTTTATTTTAATAAAATACATTAAAAATCCGAAAATTTCTCCAAACATCCCAGTCAGTAATAGTCCGTCATATTTATCAGTTTCTATTCCCTCGGTTGATAAAATTGAAAATATTTTAGAAAATCCAAAATTTAAAGAAATGCGCAATATTCAGACGTTTTTTGAACCGGTTAAAGTATCCGAGAAGGGTAAGGTTAATCCCTTTATGCCTTTTCCCAAAAAAGAAGTAAAACAGCCGTAATATTTATTGTAATTTTAATATTAAAATTTTACTACCCGGTATGCTTGATGGTCAAAATACAATTGTCAAATATCTTTTGGAACATGGAAAATTAACCAAAGATTATTATAATGAACTTTTAGCCGAAGCGGAAAAAACGCAAAGTGCGCCCGATACGCTTCTTGAACATAAAAAAGTTATTTCTGAAGAAGATATAGCTTGGGCAAAAGGGCAGATTTTCGCCGTACCCGTTGCCAATTTATATGGCTTGATTATTGATCGAAAAATTTTGGAAATTTTACCTAAAGAAACGGCTGAAAATTATCATGTCGTATCTTTTGCCAAAGAAGGCGATATATTGAAAGTAGCCATGCTTGATCCGGGTGATTTTAAAGGCAGAGAAGCGATTGAATTTATTTCCCGTCAAAAAAATTTAAAAGTTGAATATTATACTATCACTATTTCGGGTTTTAAAAGTATTCTAACCCAATATGGCGGACTAACCGTTGAAGTGGAAGAAGCAGTTGGCGCAGCCGAAGATCGTTTCGCCCCGATTATTAAAGCCGGAAAATCCATTGCCGATATAGGACTTGAAGAAATTTCCAAAATGGCTCCAATTGCCAAACTTGTGGCTTCTATTTTAAAATACGCTGTTGATAATGACGCGTCTGATGTTCATATTGAGCCGCTGGGAGATCAAACCAGGATTCGTTACAGAATTGACGGCGTTTTAAGGGAAGTGGCGTTGTTACCGGGGCATCTTCATTCAGCAATTATTTCCCGCGTTAAAGTAATGGCGAATTTAAAATTGGATGAAACGCGTATTCCCCAAGACGGCCGTATCAGAGTCATAGTTTCAAAACGTCAAATAGATTTAAGAGTATCAATCTTGCCATTATTGGGACAAGAAAAAACCGTTATCAGAATTTTAGACCCCACCAAAAAAATATTTGATTTGCAAGATCTTGGTTTTTGGGGAAGAGAACTGGAGATAATCAATAAAAATTTACTCAGGCCTCATGGAATGGTTTTAGCCACCGGTCCAACCGGTTCAGGTAAAACCACCACTCTTTATGCTATTTTAAAAGTTTTAAATCAGCCCGGAGTTAATGTGGTTACTTTGGAAGATCCGGTTGAATACGTTTTAAAAGGAGTTAATCAAAGTCAAATTCAACCTGACATAGGTTATACTTTTGCTACCGGTCTTCGTTCAGTGGTCAGACAAGACCCGAATGTTATTATGGTCGGCGAGGTCCGCGACAACGAAACTGCAGAATTAGCCACCCACGCCGCTTTAACCGGTCATATTGTGCTTTCCACCTTGCATACCAATGACGCTATCGGCGCCATACCTCGTTTGATTGATATGAAAATAGAACCATTTTTGGTTGCCTCTTCTTTAAATATAGTGTTAGCTCAGCGATTGGTCAGGAAAATGTGCCCATATTGCGCCGAGCCAATTATCCCGCCGGCCGGAGTGGAAAAAGATATTGAAAATGCCCTAAAGGATGTAGAAGACATAGATGTGGAAAAATTCAGAGATAAAAAAACCGGACATCTTACTATCTATCACAGCAAGGGTTGTACGCGATGCGGCCAAGAAGGTTATAAAGGCAGAATTGCCATTTTTGAAGCATTAGAAATCACTGATCAGATGAAAGATATTATTGTCAGGGGCTGTAAAATTGACGACGTAAAAGCTGAATTTAAAAGACAAAAAATGATCAGTATGATCCAAGACGGTTATATTAAAACTTTAAAAGGGGAGACTACAATTGAGGAAGTTTTAAGAGTGGCCAGGGAATAAAGAGTTTTGTCTCCGGACGTTAAGTCGGAGTTACAAAACCTTTACCCTGTTAAATAATTTCGCCAAAGGCGAAATTGCCGTAAAGCGGCATTTAACAGGGTACTCAAATTTTTAGTAAAATTTTTCGCATTATAAATAATTTAAAAATTTTAAAAAATTTGGTATGTATACTCAAACAGAAATGATTTTAAATCGCATTTGCGTTTCCGCAGCCGAAAAAAAGGTTTCGGAAATTTATTTAATTAACGCGCAAATTCCCTTTATCAATCTTGACGGAAAAATACAGCCGCTGAGCGGCGAAAATATTTTAGCCGCTTCTTTTATCAGTGATGTTATTTCCGCTGTTCTGGACAATAAAGAACAAAGCGAGCTTCAAGAAAAAAAGCAGATTATAACCGTTAAGGAAATCGGGAAACTCGGGTCGGTTCAGATTCATGTTTATTACCAAAAAAACACTCCGGCGATTTGTTTAAAATTGTTGTCTCAAGAAGCTCTCGATCAGGAAAAAATTGAACTGCCTAAAATGGTTCAAGATTTTACCAATTTATCAAAGGGAATTGTTTTTGTCGCCGGTCCTCACGATTCGGGAAGGTTCAGCTTGGTGACTTCATTGATTGACAATATTAATAAAAATCAAAATAAATATATCGCCACTTTGGAAAAACCGATTAAGTATAATTTAACCGGTGTTAAAAGTATAATTGAACAGAGAGAAGTTGGTCGAGATGTTTTATCTTTTAAAGAAGGATTAAATTTCATCAGAGAGAGGGGTCACGTTGACGTGGTGATGATTTCACAAATTAAAAATGCCGAAACAATGGAAGAACTTTTTGCTTTAGCTGAAGCCGGTACTTTAATATTTGCCATTATGGACACGGGCTCATCCATTCAGACGATCAAAAGAATACTTCATTTTTTCCCAACCAGCGAAGAAGAAAATATCAGATATTTTCTCAGTGAAAATTTAGCCGGTATTATCGCTACCAGACTTGTGCCTAAAATTGGCGGTGGGAGAGTAAGAGCCCTTGAGGTTTTATCTGCTCCGCCCAGTATTAGAACTATTATTGCCGAAGGCAAGCTTCATCAATTATCAACCTTTTTACAAACAGGCGAAGATACAAAATCAGTTTCCATGGACAGATATTTGGCCGATTTGGTGACTTCCAGTAAAATCTCACTTGAAGATGCGATTAAAAATTGCGTTGACGAAGAAATGTTAAAATCGTTATTAAGAAGGTAAAAAACAGCTTTTTAGCTTGTAGCTTCTTAGCTTTTTAGGGACTAAGAAGCGTTGTCTAATAAGCTAAAAAGCCCCGCCTGCCAAAGCCTGTCTGAATTAATTAATTTAGAACATAGATTAATTTTATAATTTCATTTATTAAACCTAAATATGACATTAGGCATATGGCGGGCAGGTAATTCCTAAAAAGCTAATTTTATGTTATTCGAATATAAAGCTAAAAATTTAAAAGGCGAAACAGTTAAAGGAATTGTTGATGCTTTAAATCAAGAGGCGGCGATGGAAGTTTTAACTTCCCGCGATCTTATTATTTTATCTCTTGTTGAGGGCGGTACAAAATCTATATTGCGCCGTCCTATTAATTTTAAAATAAATTTATTCAGCGGTGTTAAACCGAAAGATTTGGTTTTTTTATCTCGCCAGCTTTCAACCATGGTTTCCGCCGGTTTGCCTTTGGTAAAATGTCTGGAAATTTTAGTTAAACAAACCAATGATACATATTTAAAGGGTGTCGTCGGGGCAATTGCCGAAGACGTGAGAGGGGGAATCAGATTTTCTTCCGCTTTAGCCAAGTATCCCAAGGTTTTTAATGATTTTTATATCAATATGGTCAGAGCCGGTGAAACAGCCGGCCGGTTGGACGAAGTCTTGAATTATTTGGCCAACGAGCAAGAAAAAAGTTTTGATTTAAGCAATAAAATAAAAGGAGCGATGATCTATCCGCTCTTTGTTATTATAATGGTAATCAGCGTGATGATTCTGATGATGCTGTTTGTTATTCCTCAGTTAACCAGCGTTTTAAAAGAATCAGGTGCGCAATTGCCGATGTCTACGCAGTTTTTGATAAATACCAGTAATTTTTTGCAGCATTACGTGATTTTTTTAATTCCATTGATTATTGCTCTGGTTATATTTTTAAGATTTTTTTTAAAAACTTCGGAAGGAAAAAAAATTTGGGACAAATTAATTTTAAAAGCTCCTGTTTTCGGTTTGCTTTTCCAAAATTTATATATCGTTCGTTTTACCCGTTCTTTAGGCACGCTGCTTGTCGGCGGAATACCTTTGACTTCAGCTCTTAAAATAGTAGCCGAAGTGGTGGAAAATAGTATTTTTAAAGATTTGATTTTTCAAACAATTAAAGACGTGGAAGAAGGTAGATCTGTCAGCTCTACTCTTATTAAATCCAGTTATGTTCCCAAAATGGTTTCCCATCTATTGTCAGTGGGCGAAGAAACCGGCAAATTGGATGAAGTTTTGGGAAGATTGGCTGATTTTTATTCCCGTGAAGTTGAAAATATTTTATCAAGATTGGTTACTCTTCTTGAACCGATTATTATTATTTTCTTGGGCGTAGTGGTTGGCGGAATGATGGCGGCTATTATATTGCCAATGTATAAATTGGCGGGTTCATTCTAGGGGATTTTATCTGAATCGGGCGCATAGTTTAATGGTAAAACGTCGCATTCACATTGCGAAGACCCTAGGTTCGATTCCTAGTGCGCCCACCAAGTTCAGCTTTTTAAGATAGGAAGTTACAAATTAATTTCTAAGAAGCTAAAAAGCTAATTCCTAATAAGCTAATCTATGCCGGAATTACCCGAAGTTGAAACAATTAAAAACCAATTAGCCGACAAAATTATTGGCAAAAAAATAATAAAAGTGGAAATTCGGCTGGCTAAATTAATTAAGGGCGTATCAACCCCTTTTTTTAAAAATAAATTAAAAAACGCGATTATTCAAAATGTTTCGCGCCGGGCGAAACTTTTGATTATCAAAATTTCTAATGGCTATTCATTATTAATCCATTTAAAATTAACCGGACAATTGATATTTATGGATCATGAAACGGACAGCATGGAACATCAAAAATACACTCATCTTATTTATCATTTTTCTGATAAAAGCGCGTTGATTTATAATGATTTAAGGCAATTTGGCTATGTTAAATTGGTTAAAACAGCTGATTTGGAAAAAATATTTGAACAAGAAAAATACGGTCCAGAACCGCTAAAAAAAGATTTTACTTTAAAAAAATTTCAAGAGATTTTGTTTAAAAAATTAAGATTGAAAATCAAACCGCTCTTAATGGATCAATCTTTCATTGCCGGAATCGGTAATATTTACGCCCAAGAAGCTTGTTTCTGCGCCAAGATTTTACCGACTCGGACGGTTAAAAGTTTATCTGAAAAAGAAATAAAAAATTTATATCATTGTCTGATCAGTATTTTAAAACAAGCGATTAAAGACAAGGGCAGCTCGGTTGAAAATTATGTTGACGCAAGCGGGAATAAAGGAATCTATGTTTTAAAGCTTAAAGTTTATGGCCGCGAAAATTTAAAATGTTTTCGCTGTCAAAGTAAAATAGAAAAAATGGTTTTGGCGGGAAGGGGAACATATTATTGCCCAAATTGCCAAAAATGACAAGTGTATAGGGTTATCGCGAATCTTTTGGCGGTTCACGGCAATATTTGGTTAAATAATAAAATAGAGTCCTAAACAAGGACTCTATTTTATTATTTAACACTTATTTTTTTAGACGAGTATCATATTTAACCGTGATATAGGTTCCAATAAAACTTCCTAATGTCGCGGGAATTATTTGTTTTAAATCTTTAATATAACTGATAACTACAAAGGCGCTGAGCAGCCAGATAATTGACCCAAAAGCGGCAGAACTTAAAGCCTTGCCTTGGCTGATTCTTCTAATATAAAATACCCAAAGAATATCTGCTATGGCCACGGAAAAGAAAACTAATAAAGCAGTAAAAATAAATTCTTTCATATGCGCGTAAATTAAATTTATATTTTAATCGGGCTGGAGGGAGTCGAACCCTCTGTTTCTTAGTCCCGAACCAAGCGTGGTACCGATCCACTACAGCCCGATAATTCAATTAATTATAACCTAAATTTTTAAATTGTAAACTGTAAATTTTGGACAAAAACATAAAATATGTTATCATAAAGTTATGATAGAAGAAGATATTACATTATTTTCCGAAACAAATGAAGGATTAAAACCTTTAGCTGAACGGATGAGGCCCAAAACATTGGACGAATTGGTGGGCCAAGAAAATTTAGTTGGTCCGGGGAAGATTTTACAACGGTTAATTGAGCAGGACGAAGTGCCTTCAATGATTTTTTGGGGTCCGCCCGGTTCCGGTAAAACCACTTTGGCCGGCATTATTGCTTTGACCACTGGCGCTGATTTTATTCAGTATTCGGCCGTGGAACAAAAGACCGCTGATATCAGAAAAGTTTTGGAAAAAGCCAGGGCGGCAAAAAGATCTTGCGGTAAAAAGACAATTTTATTTGTTGACGAAATTCATCGTTTTAATAAAGCCCAACAGGCGATTTTTTTGCCTTTTGTGGAATCCGGAGAAATTATTTTAATCGGTGCGACGACGGAGAATCCTTCTTTCGAAGTTATTTCGCCGCTTTTATCCCGCTGCCGGGTTTTTATTTTTAATCCGCTCTCGCCGGAAAATATCGGTTTGATTATTAAAAAAGCGCTTTCTGATAAAAAAAGGGGATTGGGAAAATTAAAAATTAAAATCGCCAAACCGGCTCTGGATTTATTGATTCAATCTTCAAACGGCGATGCCCGTAATCCTTTAAACGCTTTGGAAAGCGCGGCCAGAATTTCCGTTTCAGATTCTGACAAAGTTCATCACCTTAGTTTATCCATTATAGAACAAGCATTGCAATATAAGGCTTTATCTTATGACAAGGCCGGCGACGAGCATTATAATGTTATTTCCGCTTTTATAAAATCAATGCGCGGTTCTGATCCGGACGCGGCTTTATATTGGCTGGCCAGAATGCTTGAAGCAGGGGAAGATCCTAAATTTATCGCCCGTCGGATGGTAATTTTTGCTTCAGAAGACATCACCAATCGCGACCCAATGGCGCTTTTAATCGCCATTGCCGCGTTTAAAGCGGTTGAAATTATCGGTCTGCCGGAAGCGCAACTTAATTTAGCTCAGGCAGTTACTTATTTGGCCACGGCCCCGAAATCCAATGCTTCTTACAAAGGACTTTTGGCAGCCAAAGAAGATGTTCAAAAATATTTAAATTTACCAGTACCGCTTCATTTAAGAAACGCTCCGACCCAGTTAATGAAAAAAATCGGTTATGGAAAGGATTATGAATATTCGCATAATTTTCCGAATTCCAAACAAGAATATCTGCCCAAAGAATTAAAAGGGCGGAAATATTACGAATTAAAAAAATAAAGGGTATGTTTAAATTTTTTCATTTTAATTTTTCCAAAGATTTTAAGGCGCTTTGTTTTTATAATATGATCGCCTCGTTGGCGGACGGCATGGTCGGCTTATTTTTGCCGATTTTTTTATTTGAAAAATTCGGCAATTCAATCCATTGGGTAATTATTTTTTATGTCATCGGTTACGGTCTTTATGGCATTTTGTCGCCGATCGGCGCGATGTGGATGTCAAAAATCGGATTGAAAAAATCAATCATTATTGCCAGATTTTTCATCATACCTTTCTATCTCTGCCTTTATTTTTTCAGCAATAATCCTTTGATTTTTGCCATTTTAGCCAATGTCGTTCTGCTCGCTTTTCGCCTGTTTTATTGGGTGCCTTATCATGTTGATTTTGTTAAATTTACTGACGGTAAAAGCCGTGGAAAGCAAATGGCGTATTTGACAGTTTTAGGCTATTTAATCAGCATTGGCGCGCCCCTGGTGGCCGGAGTTTTATTAAGTCAGAGCAGCTTTGAGACTCTTTTTATGATAGTAATGATTATTCTGACCATTGCCATTATTCCTTTGTTTAAAATAAGCGAGACCAGAGCGCATTTTGAATATTCTTATTTCGGTTCTTGGAAAGAGCTTTTTAAAAAAAGCCGCCGTCATACTATGGTTGCTTATATGGCTGATGGAGCCCAAGATTTGGTGGGTATAGTGATCTGGCCGATTTTTATTTATCAAATTTTGGAAAAACAATATCTGGCCGTGGGTGCGATTACCGCTCTAATTATTATCGGCACCGTTGTTCTTCAAATTTTTGTCGGCGAATATACGGACAAATTTCCCAAAAAGAAAATGGTCAGAACAGGTTCAATGCTTTACGCTTTGGGATGGTTTTTAAAAGCGTTTGCCGGCACCACTTTTCAAATTTTTGTAGTCGGCGCTTTTCATAATTTTACGAGTATTATTTTTCGCACTCCTTTTGACGCGCTCTATTATGAAAGATCAGCCGATCACGGTTCTTATATTGACGAATACACGGTTTTAAAAGAAATGAGCATAGGTATCGGGAGAATTTTAATGGGTATTGTTTTAATATTTTTAGTCAGTACGGTCAGTCTGAAATTCGCTTTTCCGATTGCCGCTTTAATCAGTTTGTTTGTTAATTTATTATGAACAAATTACTACTCCATATTTGCTGCGCCAATTGCGCCACGGTTCCGATTGAATTATTGCAAGGCCAATTTGATTTAACTTTATTTTGGTACAATCCGAATATCCAATCATCAGAAGAATATGAAAAACGCTTGGCCGAAGTCAGAAAATTAGTTGCCATATATAAAGTGGATTTATTGGAAGAATCTTATGAAAATGAAAAATGGCAAGAAGTTGTTAAAGGAAAAGAGAATGAGAAGGAAGGAGGAGAGCGTTGTCAAATTTGTTTTAAAATGCGTTTGGAAAAAACAGCTCAAATTGCTCAAAGATGTGACATTCCTTATTTTGCCACCAGCTTGACCGTTGGCCCTTCAAAAAATGCCGTAAAAATCAATCAAATCGGCATGGAATTGGCTCAAAAATATGACTTAAATTTTTTTGAAGCTGATTTTAAAAAGAATGACGGTTTTAAAAGAAGCTTGGAATTAAGCAAAGAATATAATTTTTACAGGCAGAATTATTGCGGTTGTGTTTATTCCAAGAAGTAGTAAAATATAATCTATATGAATGCGGAAAAATGGGAAAATTTAATTTATAAAGTGGAAGAGAAATTTGGTATTGATAAACGATACGAAGAAGAATTTACCGTGGCTGAAACTTCAACCGGAGAAATAATTTTAGGCAAAAGAGAATCAGTTGAATTTAAAAGTCCCTTAGGCAGAATCAAGCTGGAAAAAACTTCTCGTCCGAAAGTAATTGACAAAAAAGTGCTTCATACCAAAAGAATCGGCAGTAAGTCTGCCATTGATTTTATTTATTCCGAGACCGAGCAAACTTCTCAGCTTAAAATTTTTAAAACTAATTCAAATAATGAATGGGAAGAAATCAATCCGGAGAGCATGGGTTTTAACTAATTGATTATGAATTTTAAATTTTATCTTTATTTGCCGCTTTTTGTTGTTTTAATTTTAGCGGCCATACTTTATCATCCGACTGCTTCAAAAACCGTTATTGGTTATGGTTTGATTTTGGTTTCGGCTTTAACAGCCGGATTTTTTTTAATTAAAGATTATTTTAAAACTCATTGGCCGCTTTTTGTTCAGCTGATTCTGATGATTTCAGGGGCTTTAATGCTGTTTCTTTTTTTAACCAATTCTGTTTTGCGGTTTATTTTTATTCTTATTACCGCCGCTATTTTCAGTTATTTTATTCTTAATATTTATCAATTATTTTATCGACCAAGAATCTCCCGTCCTCATATTTTAAAAAATTCGGCCGCTTGGCTCAACTTTTTTATCGCTTATTGTTTTTTGGTCGGTTTAAGCGCTTATTTAAGCCAAAATCCGCTTGGGCTTAAACTGTATTTAGCGGCAATAACGATACTCTTTTTATTATTTTGGTTGAATTTTTATTTTTTTTGGATCAATTCCCAGGATTTATCAAAAGATACAATGATATTTTTAGGTGTCATCAGTTTGGTTCTAGGCGAAATTTATTTGGCGATTAATTTCCTGCCGCTTGCGTTTTATTTAAATGCCTTGATTATTTCAATTTTATTTAGTATAATTATCAATCTATGGGTAAAGAAAAACAAAGAATCGTCGTTGTTGACGAAATAGACAAAAAAGAAACAGTTGATGTTAAAAAAAGTATGAGAGATGAAATAAAAAAAGAACGTCAAGAAGAATTAAAAGACGGCGTCCAAAAATTTTATAACGACCAGTCTTTTAATAATTTTCAAAAACCGCTGACGACTCCTCGGGGTTGGGTGTGGTTGGCTGTTATTTTGGCAATAATTTTCGGTTTGGCTTCCGGTATTGGCGGCAGCCTTTTTCTTTTAACCCGCCAGACAATCAAAATTCCATTTTTACAAGAAATAAGTTTGACTAAATATTTTCCCACCCACGAAGTAACCTTGGTTACGGAAAAAAAAGTTACCGTCACCAGTGATGCCAGAGCCGCTGCTTTAGTTAATGACTTATCTTTGAAAATGGTCAGGATTTTCTCAGCCAAAGAAGCCTCAAGCAAGGCCAAATTGTCATTTTTGGATCAAATTTACGCGCCTTGGCAAGTTAAATCACTTGGCTTGATTATTACCAGTGATGGTTGGCTGGCCAGCGGAGGAGATTTTGACGCAAAACAAAAATATGTGGCCGTTGACGCGGAAAATAAAGTTTATCCTGTTGAAGAAATTTTAGAAGATTCCGTAACCGGCATAAGTTTTATAAAAATTACCGCCCAAAATTTGGGAGTGGTGAAATTCGCCTTGGCCGAGGAAGTTAAAGCAGGGGAGCAAGTTATTGTTTGGGATAAATTCAATAAAATAAATTTTACCGAAATCAGTAATCCGCGTTTTAAAAATATTAATAAAACCGACGACTTGGTTCATTCCACTGACAAATTTGACGACTATATATTGTTAGATTCCCAGATTTCTCCAAGTCTTTTTCCCGGCGGAGTGATTTTCGGATTAGACGGCGCCGAGGTTGGTCTGATATCTCAAGAAAAAATTATTCCTTCTTGGCAGTTTAAAACTTTAATTGATCAAGTTTTAAAGGATAAGAAAATTAAACGGCCTTATTTGGGTGTTGATTATTTGCGCATAGAAGAAGCACCCGGTATTTCCAGCTCGCTTTTCAAGGATTTGACCAATGGAGCTATTGTCTTTGGTTCTCCTGTTATTTCCAGTCCGGCTCAGAAAGCAGGCCTTAATAACGCTGATATTATCGTAAAAGTGGACGGAATAAGCTTAAATAAAGATCAAGATCTGACTTATCTAATCCAGCAGAAAAATCCGGGCGATACGGTAGAATTGACGGTTTTGCGCGCCGGAGAAGAAAAAGTTATTAAAGCGACTGTATCTCAGCAGCCATAATATAAAAAAGCAAGGAATTAAAATTTCTATATAGAAGACTTGCTTTTTTTGTCATTTTTGCTAGTATTTTGATACATTATGTTAAGGATAACCGAAAAAATCCTCATTCATCAGGTCAAAAGCGGCAGGGAATTTGCTTTTACCAAATTTTACGATTTATATCGGGATAAAATTTACCGTTTTATTTATTTTAAAGTGTCCGATGAAGAAAAAGCGAATGATTTAACTAATGAAACATTTCTTAAAATTTTTAATTATTTGAAAGAGGAAGGCGAAATTGAAAATTTCCAGGCCTTTCTTTTTAAAATCGCCAGAAATTTAATTATTGATTTTTATCGGACAAGACAAAATGATCTTTCGCTTGACGAAGCGATTGAAATTGCCGCGCCGCAAGAAACAGAAAAACAATTGGACCAAAAAATGGCCATTGATAACATTAAAAAATATTTATCTTTGTTAAAACCTGAATATCGGGAAGTGGTTGAGTTTCATTTTTTTCAAGGACTTTCTTTTAAAGAAATTTCCGAGATTATCGGCGAGAAGGAAAGCAATGTCAGACAAAGAGTGCATCGGGGACTGGATAAATTGAAGGAAATTTTAAAGGATAAGGAAACGAAATAGCCCTTCGACAAGCTCAGGGCGAGCCCTTCGACAAGCTCAGGGCGAGCCCTTCGACAAGCACTTCGGCCGTGAGCTCAGTGCCGAACAGCTCAGGACAAGTGTCACAAATTCCCGGATTCCACGTCATATATAGTGTAATTACAAAACTATGGAACTCAAAAGCCTAATCCAACAATATAACGTGATTAAGCCTTCTAGGACTATGGAAGAGGAAAGCAAAAAAATGCTTTTATCTTACTATAAGGAAACTTTTCCTGGTCAAAACCAAGTGTTTTATTTTAAGCCAGCAGCTGTGAGTGTGCTGGTTTTATTGTTTATTTTTATCACCGGATTCGGTACTGTTTTTGCCGCCAAAAACACTATTCCCGGTGATTTATTATATTCGGTTAAACGCGCTTCAGAAAAGGTGCGTATGGCCTTGATTTTGGACAAGTCGCAAAAAACTGTTTTAAAAGCGGAAATTTTAGCCAATCGCTTGTCCGAAGCCAGAACTTTGGCTGATAAAATAGAAAACGGACAAGCAGCTACGCCCGAACTCAATAAATTGGTGGCAAATTTCAACAGCGATTTGAAAATTTTAAAAAATGAAATCAGCGCTCAAAATCCGGTAGGCGATAATGTAGAAGAGTTAATCGCCGACGAAGGCGCTTTGCCGATTGAAGACGGACAGGAAATATTTAAAATGATTCAATCGGATGATTTGAAAAAACTTTTGGAAGAAACAAAAAATTCTTTGGAAGAAAATAATTTGGTCACGGCTTTGGAAAAAATCAACAATGCGGAAAAAATAACTCAAAATTCTTCCCAGAATAATATAATTATTGATCAGACCACTTCCACTCCGTCGCAAATTCCGGTTGAACAAAAAATTAATACATTGCCGATTATTAAAAATGCCGGCGGATCTTTGGGTACTTTAAATAAAGTGCCGGTGAAAAAAATTGAACAAAAAGCTGATTTCGGAATTGATGTTGAGAGAACGGGAAAAATTAAAGTTACGCCGATGATTCGCGAAAAGTAAATTTTATTTACAATTAATAAACTTAAATAAAATATCCCTCAGTTGATTTTTAAGACGTCGAAATCTTGGATCAGCTGATCCCTGCCCAAAAGGCGGGAATTAAAAAGGTCGAGTCTTTTTTCTAAAATTAAAATTTTAGAGAATATGACGGGATATTATCTAAAATAAGTAGTTGAAGGATTGATACTTTTTAATATTTAATCCGAAATCGCTGCTTATTAATTAACGAGGTTTAAATTAAAATGAATAAACTTAAAAAAGCTATTGCAATCGGGACTACCGTAATGACAATCTGCTGGTCCATAGGCATAGCGGGACTTCTCCCAGCCAATGCTACTACTTATATCGCTGATGGCGATTTAGTAAAAGCTGCTGGTAGCTCCGCCGTCTATTATGTCCAGGGTGCGACAAAACGCGTTTTCCCACATTTTGGCGTCTATCATTCTTGGGGTTATCCAACTGATTATTCAACTGTGAAAACAGTTACTGCCTCAGAATTAGCCGCTTACACTGATGGTAATCCAATGCCTTTCCGCGACGGTTCACTCTTCCGCGGTAAAAGCAGCGGTCTTAGCGGTTATGCCGCCAATGCCGTCTACTATGTTGAAGGTTCTAAAATAAGACCGGTACAATCTTCAGAGATTTACCAAGCCTTATTTAAAGATGCTTCATGGTCAAAGGTTACTTGGGTACCTGATGATTTACTTAATAAATTTACCTATCCATTAGGAACAGTTGTTGCTACTTCTTCAACTCATCCAAATGGAAGCCTTATTCAATACGCTGGCTCAACCCAGAAGTATTTGATTGTTGACGGTACAAAACGCGCCATCTCTGATGCTGCTTTTACCGCCAATAACTATTTAGCCGCCAATGTTATAACCGTTAGCACTACTGAAGCTTATGCTGATGGTGCTACTATTACAGGCGTTGAAACTGGTTTACTTACTCCTGGTTGGACAGCCACAACCGGCGTAACAACTGCTTTGTCAGTTGGATTATCAAGCGATAATCAATCTTCCACAACTCTTCCAAAAGGATCCAGCAATGTTGCTTTATTAAAAGCCACTTTAACTGCTGGTACCAATGGAGCGACTGTTACCGGTTTAACATTTAAGAGATCAGGTGTTGGTGCAACTGGCGATTGGTCTGACCTTTATTTATATGAAGGTACCACTTTGCTCACCCCAACCAGCAGAACATTAAGCACTGATACTCAAACCGTAGAATTCTCCGCTCTTAACGTTGTTATCGCGGCTAATTCTTCAAAATATGTCACTTTACGCGGTGATTTACTTTGTACTGGTGCAGCTTGTGCAACTACCAGCGCTACTGCTGCTGATCAACACGTCTTTAGTTTGACCAGCATTGAAACTGGCGCTACTGTCACCGGTTTACCTGTTACAGGTAATTTGATGACTGTTGGCAGCCAAGCCATTGGTACAGCCACTGTCACCGACACCGTCACTCCTACTGCTCCTGCGGTTGGAGCCCAGAATGCTGAAATTGCCGACTTTAAAATCACTAACGGCAGTTCAAATAACAGCATTACTTTTGACCAAGTGACAATGACTTTCACGGGCAACACTGCTCGAAGCGGTATAACCAACTTTAAACTTTACCAAGCTGGTGAAACTAATGTTTTGGCGACTGCTTCCAGTATTGCTACAAATGATACTTTGACTTTAACCTTAACCACTCCATTCGTAATCTTAAAAGGCCAAAATCGAACCTTTGTTTTAAAGGCTGATGTGGCCGGTCGCGTTGGTGAAACACTTCAATTTTATGTTGAAGAAGATAACCAAGTCGTGATCACTGATACACAATATGGAGTTGGCGCTAAAGTAACCAACACCTTTGCGGGAACTCAATTAACTCTTAAGGGTGGAACAATTACTTTAGCCGACAATGGTCCAACTGTTGGCAATATTGGTAAAAATCAACAAGATGTTGTTTTAACCAAAGCTAGCATTACGGCCAATCGCGCGGTTGAAGTAAGAAAATTAGGCGTTACTCTTTGTGTGGACGAAGCTGCTGTTCTTGATAATGACGCAGGTTTAGTGGGTGATTTAAGAATTAAAGATATTGATACCGGTTCTACATTAATGACCGGCACCATCAATACCGTTCACATTGGTCGTTGCGCCGTAGCTCATAATGCTACTGGTAATGCCAACCCAACCTATTATGAATTAACCAATACCTTCAATCTTTCATCTGGTATGGTTAAACATTTAGGTGTTACTGTCGATTTGTCCGCTGATACTGACGGACTTTTAGACAATATCAAACTCAATGCTTCATTAGCAATGGTTAACAGAGATGCAACTTATGTTGAAATCAGAGACACCACTACTGGTGACTATGTTAAAATCGCAGACGTTGTTCCTCAAGCCATTACTGGTGATGATCAGACCATTCAAGCCGCTTCTTTGACTCCTACATTAGCTTCTACTCCAGTAAGCGCCACCTATATTAAAGGTGCCACTGAAGTTCCTACCATGGGTATGACTTTAAGTGCTTCTGAAGCTGCTAATGTTAATGTTAGAAGCATCCAAGCGCGCGTTTATGCCGAAACAACCGGAGATGTTGGTACTTTAGTAAATCCTAACTTGGTAATTTCTTCAGTGAAATTATATCAAGAAGGAACCACCACTCCTCTTGGCGTAAAGAGTGTCAGCTGGTCTTCTAGCTATGGTACAGTTACTTTTGATGGCTTAAATGTTACCATTCCTAAAGGTACTAACCAAAAGTTTACCTTTAAGGCTGATTTAACAAGCAGTATTACAGAAGGTTATAATTATTGGGTTGGCGTCTACAATCATGATGCTACCGATAATATTACTGCCTATGATACTGATGGTAATGGATTAGCAATCAGCGTTGCTGATGGTACTGATTATAGTATCAATACCGGTCTTACACCTACTGTTAAGATTACTGCCGGTTTAGGTGGTACACTTACTGTAGCCAAAGATGCAGGTAGCCCATCCGGCGACATCGTAGTTGCTGGTACATCAAATGTAGTAATGTCTAAGTTTAAATTCACTGCCAATAGTGAAAATATCACCATTGATAAACTTAAAGTAGCCATTGCCACCTCTGCGTCTTCTCGCAGCGTCACTGCTGTCAAGATGACCTATACAGGCGGTACAGCTACCGGTTATCTCTCTGGTGGATATGCCACATTTACTGGCATGAATTGGTTAATTGCTAAAGATAAGTCAGATGTTTTAACCATCTCGGCTGATCTTAACACAATTGACGGCGGAGCTACTTCTGGCGACGACATTAATCTTGGCTTAGCTTGTAACACAGCCACTTATTGTAACGCCACTGGTGCTTCTGGAACGGTCTTGGGTGACACCACTAGCGATTTTGCTAGCGCCACCACAGACAATTTCACTGCTAACACCATGTATGTCAGACAAACCAGACCTACTGTTGCTTTAGCAACTGGTAGCGCCACTGGTGCTTTTGTCCCAGGTTGGACTGATGTTGGTACCTGGACAGTTTCAGCTGATGCAGCTGATGATGTCTATGTCAACACCTTAAAGTTCACCATTGAGTCAAATGATACCGACTGGACTGCAGCTCTTGCTGCCACTGACTTTACCCTTTATGATACGGGTAGTCTGTCCGTTGATATCTTGACTGACACTGGTATTACAGCCACTTATTCTACTTCTACCTTAACTGTTACCGCAGACTCTGCTGACTATCGCTTCATCGTTCCTAAGGGAAGCTCTAAGAGTTACTTACTTAAAGCACACACTTCAGCCGGCGGTGTCATTGGCACTGCATTAGCTGCTGGTGTTGATGCTTTCTTGGATGCTTACATTAATAGCGATGCAGTAGCTGGCACAACTGGTAACTTAGTCTGGTATGATAAATCCGTTGGTGGCACTGCTATCAATGGTAACCTGATTAAGGCTTTACCTGTTTACAGCAACGGCAGAACCTATGCTCGGTAATTAATAATTTTGACGTTTTAATCGGAGCGTTTAACCGATTCAAACAGGGGATAACAATAAAAGTTTTCGCCCTGACGCAAGAGAGCCTCGTAAGAGGCTCTCTTGTTTTTATCTATTTTTTATTTATTTCGATGTTTTTATTAAGATAAATTAAAATAAATTAAACAAAATAAATTTAGTACACTTATTTTACACGGCCGTGTAAAATAAGTGTATAGTTTTAACTCCTCTGACACAGTTTAATAATAGGGTTGCTGTTACAATGTTTTTATGTTAAAATATTGGAATGATTTTAGCTATTGATTATGGAAATCAGCATATTGGCCTGGCCATCGCTGATTCAAAATTAAAAATCGTTTTTCCTTATAAAGTTTTGGAATATCAAGGAGACAATTTTTTATTTGACAGCCTTCAAGAAATCGTTAAAAAAGAAAAAATAGAAAAAATAATTGTTGGCCGGCCCATGGGCATGCAAAATAATCTGACCGACCAGACAAAAATTACCGACGAATTTGTCCAAAAATTAAAAAAGGCAATTGAATTGCCCATAGAAATTTTTGATGAAAGATTAACCAGTAAAATGGCCCTGAACTTGTCAAAAGGGGGAGAGGGAAACATTCATTCCGGTTCGGCAATGGTTATTTTACAAGACTATTTTGATAAATCAAAAATTAAAAATCAAAATGGAAAATGACAATGTAAAATTTAAATTTGATTGTTTATGTCAAATATTTTAATCAACATTTTTATTCTCTCTGCTGTTTTTTCGGCTATTTTGACTTTTTTTGTCCGAAAAATAGCTTTAAAATTTAAAATTGTTGATTTACCACAATCAGCTGACCGCAAAATTCACACTAAGCCCATTCCGCTTTTAGGCGGCATGGCTATTTTTTTCGCTTTTTTTCTGATTTTATTTATTGTTTTTAAGTCTGATTTTTGGCCGCATAAATTGGTCCAAATGAAACATTTAATCGGTTTAAGTTTGGCCGGTTTTATTTTAATGATCGGCGGTTTTTTGGATGATAAATATCATTTAAAACCGAAACAGCAAATTGTTTGGCCGATTTTGGCTTGTTTGATAATCATTTGCAGCGGCATTGGTATTAATTATATCAATAATCCATTCGGTTCCGGTTATTTGCATTTTGATCAACCCAAAATTGAAATAATCAGAATTCACGGCATGCCTTATTATTTTGCGCCTTGGGCTGATCTGATAACTTTTCTTTGGCTGATGATTTTAATGTATGCCACTAAACTGATGGACGGTCTGGACGGTTTGGTTTCCGGTTTGACGGTTATCGGCGGATTGGTTATTGCCGGGCTTTGTTTTTTGACAAAATTTTTTCAACCCGATGTCGGAATAATGGCCATGATTTTTTCCGGCGCGGTTCTCGGTTTTTTATTTTTTAATTTTAATCCGGCCAAGATTTTTTTGGGCGAAGGCGGCAGTTTATTTTGCGGATTTATTTTGGGCGTGCTTTCCATAATTTCCGGCAGCAAAATGGCCACCACTTTCTTGGTTTTGGGCATTGGCATAATAGATTTAATCGGTGTTATTATTCAGAGGGTTTTTAGAGAACATCATTCTCCGTTTTTTGGCGATAAAAATCATCTTCATTTTCGTCTGCTTGATTTGGGCTGGTCGCAGCGAAAAATAGTTGTTTTTTATTGGCTGATTGCTCTAATTTTCGGCTTAATTGCTTTATTTTTAAAGACAAAGGGTAAAATTTTAACCATTATTATTTTAGCCGTTCTGATTGGCGGTTTTATAGTCTTTTTAATCATTAAATCCGAAAAAAGCAGAATTAAAGAAAAGTAAATTTTGTCCGCGCTGTTCGCTCCACGCTCCGCGAACGTCGCTTCACTAGCGACGGACAAAATTTTTAAAATGTGTTAGGTTTATAAGGGGGCTTGAAGTTTTTAATATTTTTTGCTATACTATTTACCATGCCAGGTAGTAGAACTTTGACTTATTTGTCATAAAATACTACCCGACATATAGAATAAAACCTAATTAATTTAATTAAAACCGGACAATAAAATGGAATAATCTTATTGCCTGGTCAAAGTTTCACTACCTGGTATGGAATCCGAACAAGACAAAATCAAAAAGAAAGAAATTGAAGATGAGGTTATTTTATTTGCGGAAACGAATTATCGCAGCAGAAGACAAAAATTCGGCATTAGAACCGACGATCGGCGCCGGCATATGTATATTGTCGGAAAAACCGGCGTAGGCAAGTCAACCGTGTTGGAAAATATGATTTATCAGGATATTATTGCCGGACATGGCGTGGCAATTGTCGATCCTCATGGCGATTTGGCCGAAAAAGCATTGGAATTTATTCCGGCGAATCGTATTAACGATACGGTTTATTTTAATCCGGCGGATTATGAATATCCGTTTGCATTTAACGTTCTGGAAAGAGTTGAAACAGGGGAACGGCATTTGGTCGCTTCGGGTTTGATTGGAATTTTTAAGAAAATTTGGGCTGACTCTTGGGGTCCGAGATTGGAATATGTTTTAAGAAACGCCATTTTGGCGCTTTTGGAATATCCGGGCAGTACTTTGCTTGGAATTATGCGTATTTTGGTTGATAAAGAATTCCGCGGCAAAGTGGTTGACCAATTGAGTGATCCGGTGGTTAAAGCTTTTTGGCTGGATGAATATCCGAAATATCCGGATCGTTTAAGAGCCGAAGCCATTGCTCCAATTCAAAATAAAGTTGGACAATTTCTTTCTACGGCTTTAATTAGAAATATTGTCGGTCAGATAAAATCAAAAATTGATTTGCGGCAGATAATGGACGAAAAGAAAATTTTAATAATGAATCTTTCCAAGGGCAGAATCGGCGAAGATGCTTCGTCGCTTTTGGGCGCGATGATGATTACCAAGATCCAATTGGCGGCCATGAGCAGAATTAATATTCCCGAAATAGACCGTCATGATTTTTATCTTTATGTTGATGAATTTCAAAATTTTGCCACTGATTCTTTCGCCAATATTCTTTCCGAGGCCAGAAAATATCATCTTAATTTGGTTATTGCTCATCAATATATCGGCCAATTGGCCACTGAAACTTCCAGCAAAGTGCGCGATGCCGTATTCGGCAATGTCGGCACAATGGTTATTTTCAGGGTTGGCGCTGAAGACGCGGAATTTTTAGCCAAAGAATTCGCTCCTCGTTTTGAAGAAACCGATTTGGTTGATTTGGACAAATATAATATTTACGTCAAATTGATGATTAACGGCATCACTTCCGAGCCGTTTTCCGCCGCCACTTTGCCCCCGCTTTCTATTGTAGAAGACAATAAAGAAAAAATTATCAGAGTTTCCCGCGAACGATACACTGAACCGAGAAAACAGGTTGAAGAAAAAATAATGCGCTGGAGCGGCGTTTTGGCTGCCGGCCAAACTTTATCTCAAGAATCAAGAGTTGATAAATATGAAGCGGTGTGTAATGGTTGCGGCAAAACTGTTTTTGTCCCGTTTGTTCCCGATGGTATCAGGCCGATTTATTGCAAGGATTGTTTGAAGAAAAATCGTCAGGTTTTTCAGTCTCAGCCCAGAAATAATACTCCATTTAATGAAGCGATTAAGCGGGGTCCGACATCTTTTAAAAAGTAAAAGAATATAATTTTATCACATGTTACTTTTCAATTGTTATTGTTAGATTTTTAGAAGCGGCTGAATTGGGTGCTTTTTTATTTTTTTTAGAGTATTATCAAATAATAATTAATAACAAAATAAATTTATGGCGATTCCAAAACAAATTCTTTCTTATCTTGAGAAAAACAAAATTAAATATGAGGCAATTGAGCACCGGCCGGTTTTTACGGCTTGGGACTTGGTTCAAACTTTGCATTTGAAAAAACCGGAAGAAGCGGTTAAGACATTGATTTTTAATATTGATAATGAGCATGTTCTGATTTTGCTCCCGCCGAATAAAAATTTTGACAAAGCCAAATTCAAAAATTTAATGAATGCTCTCCGCAAAAAACAAGGATTAAAAGGCGTTAAGAAAATGGATTTTGTCAAAGAAGCTTGGATGAAAAAGAATATTAAAATAGGCAAATTGGGAGCCGTGCCGCCATTCGGCAAATTATTGAATTTGCCGGTTTTCGCGGATAATATTGTTTTAAAACAAAAGAAAGTTTTGGTCAGCGGCGGCGATCACAATGTATCTCTTAAAATTTCCATTAAAGATTTTATTAAATTAGAAGAGCCGATTAAGGGCAGTTTCAGCCAGAAGAAATAAAGGGCTTTGTCCCGCCAAAGTTTTCGCGAAGCGAAAATTTAGGCGGGCAACAAAACCTTTACCAAGCACTCAGCATAGTTTATTCAAGATAATTTCAGTATAATTATTTTAATGAGTATTCGGGAGAAATTTTGTAAATCATACTGAGTGCTCGGTACTCAAATTTGTAGCGAAATTTTATTCGCTACACTCTAAAATTTCAACAAATTGCGTATGTATAATATTAAAGTTAATGAATTTGAAGGGCCGTTTGATCTGCTGCTTCGTTTGATTGAAAAGGAAAAAATGGATATTACCGACATTTCTTTGGCCAAAGTGACTGACGAATTCGTCACTTATTTGACCAATGCCATTGAAATAAATTGGGAAGAATTGGCGGATTTTTTGGATATCGCTTCCAAACTTCTTTTGATTAAATCAAAATTATTAATTCCCGGTTCAATTTTGGAAGAGGAAGAAGGAGGGGATTTGGTCGGTCAATTGAAAATTTACAAAGAATTTCATAATGCTTCGCAGAAAATAGGGAAAATTATCGCCAAAGGCCATTACGCTTTTTATCGGGACAAAATTCCTTTAAATATGATTCCCCAAACATCATTAAACACGAAAATAACGGTCAAAATGCTGGAAAGATCATTTAAAAATGTTTTGGAAACGATTTTATTCCAGATAAAATTGGCCCAGAAAACCATCAAGCATCAGGTTATTTCCTTAAAAGAAAAAATCAATGAATTGTTTAATTTGGTCTCATCCAGTCAAAGAGTTATTTTGAATAATTTTATTGATCAAAAAGAAAAAATAGAAAAAGTGGTCATATTTTTGGCGCTTTTGGATCTGGTGAAAAGAAAAATGATTATTGTTGACCAGAATGAATTGTTCAGCGAAATTATTATTACTAAAAAAGAACAAGAAGTTTAATAATACTTATCTATTAGTAATGGCCCAAAAATCTATTCAAAAAGATAACCCTCTTAAAATTTCTTATCAAAATAATCCAACCAGTTTTGATTTTTACATTTCAGGAATCAAATATTCTTTAAGCTATCCCAAGAAGATATTGGACTCGCTTTCTTTAAATGCCAAAAATATATTGATTGAAAATTTTATTTACTCGCGTACTGCGCCACTCGGAGTTGTTATGAAGCGAATATCTGATTATAACTTTCCTCGGCCTTTTTTGAAAAATTTTATTGATCAAGGATTGATGTTTGATTTGCCGCGGATCAGCGAAGACATGGAAATCAATACAAAAAAATTAATTGATTGTTTTAAATCATACAAAGACAAGAAAAATAAATTTTTAAAAGTTTCAGCTCAAAAATCAAAATTAATTCCACAAAAGCCGACTCGCGGCAATCAAGCAATTTTGGCTCTATCTCTCGGCAAAGACAGTTTGTTGTCTTACGGTTTAGCCAAAGAAATCGGATTCAAATGCTTTGTCACTTCGGTTGATGATGAAATTGAAAAATTTGATTCAACTGATTATAAATTCAGAAGAAAAATTTTTGCCGATTTTCAGCGAGAACAAAAAGAAAAAATTAATTTTTTGAAAGATAATGTTGATTTTAAAGAAAAAGTTGACCGGCTGATTGAAAACAAAAAAATCCGGGAAAAAGCCGAAGATTTGGAACAAGCCAATGCCATGATAACTTTTATTCTTGAACTTCTGCCGTTTGCTTATTATTATGGAGCAAAATACATAATCTTGGGTAATGAGAAAAATTTTGACGATTCATTTATTAATAAATTCGGCATTAAAGCTTTTCCTTCCTATGATCAGACAAGCGTTTATACTGAAAGAGGGAATCAACTTTTAAATAAATTGACAAAAGGCAACCTGCAAATAACAAGCTTGGTTGAACCGATTTACAACCTCGCCGAAATGAAAATTCTTTATTCCCGCTATCCACATCTGCTGAAATATATGATGTCTTGTTCTCCTGAAGGGGACAGCGAAGACAGATGGTGCTATAATTGTCCGATGTGCGCCAGAGCTTTTCTTTATTCAATGGCGGTTGGCGGCGATCCTGAAAAAATAGGTTTTAAGAAAAATTTATTTGAGAAAAAATATCAGAAACTTTATCCGCTGTTTGCGAAAAAAATTACCACTTATTACGAGAAGCCGCCGGCAGTAAGAGAAGAGCAACTATTGTCATTTTTGCTCGCTTATCGCCATGGAGCCAAAGGCGAATTGATTGAAATTTTCAAGAGAAAATATTTAAAAGAAGCGGAAAGAAAAGAGAAAAAATTGAGAAAGAAATTTTTTGGCATTCATCAGACAATCAATATGCCAAAAGAGATAAAAAATAAAATACTAAAGATTTATCACGAGGAGCTAAGTAAATTATCATAACAAACAATTTAAAATAATTTTAATATGTTAAAATCAACCATTGAAAGTTTAATTTTTATCTCCAACCGTCCTTTAACCAAAAAGGAAATATCTGTTATTACTGAGGCGAAAATTGAAGAAGTCGGCCAAGTGCTTGAAGAATTGGTCAAAGAATATAATGAAAAAAACGGCGGAATAAAAATAATTCAAGACGGCAAAGAATTTCAGATGGTTACCAATCCGGACAATACAACGATTATTCAGAAATTTTTGAAAGAAGAAGTAACCAGAGAATTGACGCCGGCCTCACTGGAAACATTGGCAATTGTCGCTTATCGCGGTCCGATCAGCAGGGGAGAATTGGAACAAATCAGAGGAGTCAATTGCGCGATTATTTTGCGAAATCTTTTGATAAGAGGTTTGGTTATAGAAAGCGATTCTGATAAAGATTTATCAAGCAAAGATCCGTTAAAATGTTCTTATAACATAAGTTTGGATTTTATCCGCCATTTGGGCATTACGGATATTAAAGATTTGCCCAATTACGAAAAACTTAACAGTCAAATACCATTGCAAACTTTAGCCGGCGAAGAACAATTAAATAAAAATCCGGAACCCTTGCAGGAGCCGAGCGAAGAAACTTTATAGTTTAGTATATTGCCGAAATGCAGGCACGCCCCCACACCAATCGTCCCCCTTGTAGTTCAACGGATAGAACATAAGCTTCCGGAGCTTAAGATACGGGTTCGATTCCTGTCGAGGGGATTGGTGTGGGGGTGAAATTCCTGCTGAGGGCACTTGAAAGAACAGGATAAAGATAGTGGATAAAAAAGTTTGTAATTTTTTATCATTTATTGTATACTGAATATATATTTTATGAAAAAATTTAATAAAAACATAAAATTTATAACCTATTTTATCAGTATTGGCTCAATTCTTTTTCTTTTAGCCCAAAAAGTCATGGCACAAGAAATGAATAATGAACTTGGGAATTTTAGACAAGCTGCTTACGGTCCAGCACCATCTACTTTTGGCCCCAATCCTAATACTACAAGTGGGGAATATCTTCTCCTATTAAAATTTTTATTTTTCCCAATAATTTTTATTATTGGAATAATTTTTTTTATCAAACATTTGCGAAGAAATAAAAAGAAATTAAATGCTCAAAAAAATTCTCAAAATGGAAAGATATGAAAAAATTTAATAAAAACATAAAATTTATAACCTATCTTGCCAGTATCGGCTCGACTCTTTTTCTTTTAGTTCAAAAAGCCATGGCAGCAACAGAACTTAATCCAGACCTGAGTAATTTCCGTCAAGCTACACAATATGCTTATGGTCCAGACATAGGGGCTAGGAATGCAGGGGATATATGGTGGGCTTTATGGAAAGGAATATTTCTCCCAATAATTTTTATTATTGGCATAATCTTCCTTATCAAACGTTGGCGAAGAAATAAAAAGAAATTAAATGCTCAAAAAAATTCTCAAAATGGAAAGATATGAAAAAATTTAATAAAAACATAAAATTTATAACCTATTTCGCCGGTATTGGCTCGACTCTTTTTCTTTTAACTCAAAAGGTTACGGCGCAAGAGCTTTATGGTCCAATGCAATATTCTGATCCTGTCATTGCAAAGATAACATTTTTTCGTTTATCTAAAATCTTATTCTTACCAATAATTTTTATTATTGGCATAATCTTCCTTATCAAACGTTGGCGAAGAAATAAAAAGAAATTAAATGCTCAAAAAAATTCTCAAAGCGGGAAAATTTAAATTATTATCTTACTATAGAGAAAAATTGAGAGGAGAGCATCCTCTCTATTATTTGTTTTGGGAATGCACTTTAAATTGTAATTTTTTTTGCGACCACTGCGGCAGCAGGGCAGGGCGTAATGATTATTCCGCCAATCAACTTTCTACGGAGGAAATAAAAAAAACATTTAAAGAGATTGCTCATAATTTTGATTCAAAAAAAATTATGCTGGCAATTACCGGCGGTGAGCCTCTTTTAAGATCGGATCTTTTTGAAGTTATGGAATATGCGCACTCATTGGGTTTTCAGTGGGGTATGGTTACCAATGGTTATTTGGTTAACGAAGATACAGTAGAAAAAATGAAAAAATCCGGTATGTCCACGGTTGTTGTCAGTATTGACGGCTTGGATTCAGTTCATGATAATTTTCGGCATATGCCGGGTGCTTATGAGAAGGCAATAAATGCCGTTAAATTAATGGCGCAAGCGAATTTCCTGAAAGATTTGCAAATAACCACTTCTGTTCATCAGGGTAATTTTTCCCAATTAGAAGAGATGTATAAAACTTTTTTACCGCTTGGTATTAGTTCTTGGCGATTAATGAATATTGATCCGATAGGCCGCGCCGAAAATAATGAAAAAATTCTTTTAACTCCCAAACAATTGAAAGAATTATTAGAATTTATCAGACAAAAACGCCGCGAGAATAAAAAAGTGGAAGTAAAATATAGCTGTATTGGATTTTTAGGTTGGGACTTTGAAGGAGAAGTGCGTGATGAATATTTTTTCTGCGGCACCGGAATCACTGTTGCCAGTATTTTATATAATGGCGATATTTTTGTTTGTCCAAATGTTCCACGACAACCGGAATTAATACAGGGTAATGTTAAAGTTGATAATTTTTCAGAAGTATGGAATAATAAATATGATTTTTTCCGCAATAAAAATCGGCTTTATTGTAATAAGTGCAGTCAATGCCAACATTGGGAAGAGTGTCTTGGCGGGTCCGTGCATCTTTGGGATTTTGAGAAAAAACAGCCGAAATTTTGTCACATAGAATATTTAAATAAAAAATAATATTATATTTAAGAGTGATTATGTTAAAATCAATTCTTAAAAAAATTATTCCCAAAAAAATATTTGATTTTTATTATCAGTCTTTAGCTTTATTGGCTGCTTTTTTTTATAATCAACCGAGCCAAAAAATGATTGTTATCGGCATAACCGGCACGGCCGGCAAATCAACCGTAGTCAATTTGGTCGGTCGGATTTTGGAAAAAGCCGGTTATCAATGCGGTTGGGCGACAACTTTCAATTTTAAAGTCGGCTCAAAAGAGTGGATTAATAAGACAAAAATGACCATGCTCGGCCGTTTTACTCTTCAAAAGATGCTTAAACAGATGCTCGCAGCCGGCTCTAAATACGCGATTATTGAGACTTCTTCAGAAGGGATTATCCAAAGCCGTCATCTGGGGATTAATTATGATGTGGCGGTTTTTACCAATCTCAGCCCGGAACACATTGAATCTCATGGCGGGTTTGATAAATATCGCCAGGCAAAACAAAAGCTTTTTCAAAATTTAACAAAAAAACATAAAAAAATTAATGGCAAGCAGGTTAAGAAGGTGATTATCGCTAATTTGGATGATGAAAATGTTGAACATTTTCTAAAATTTTCGGCTGATGAAAAATATGGCTATACAATTAAGAATCTAGAATATAGAATTAAGAATTTAGAAGGAGTAAAAATTATTAAAGCCGAAAATATCTGTTTGGATTTAAATAATTCCAGATTCCAAATTTCCGCCCAAGGCGGACCAGCCTCGGGCTGGCTAAATTCCAAATTCAGAATTAATTTAGCCGGTGAGTTTAATGTTTATAACGCGTTGGCGGCGATTTGCGTTGCCATGTCTCAAGGAGTGAGTTTGGAAATTTGCCAAAAAGCTCTGGAAGAAATTAATTCAATGCCCGGACGGATGGAAAAAATAATTACTCATCCATTTGAAGTGATTGTTGATTACGCGCATACTCCGGAAAGTTTGGAACAAGTTTATAAAACACTGAAAAATTCATTAATCGGTGATTCCAAATTGATTTGCGTTTTGGGCGCGGCCGGTGGGGGACGAGACAAATGGAAAAGACCTAAATTGGGCGAGTTGGCGGAAAAGTATTGCGACCACATTATTATTACCAATGAAGATCCGTATAATGAAAATCCGAAAAAAATTATTGATGAAATATTTTTTGGAATTAAAAATAAAAATCAAGATAAAATTTTTAAAATTATTGATCGGAGAGAGGCGATTAAAAAAGCTTTAAGTTTGGCCCAAGAAAAAGATGTGGTGGTGATAACAGGCAAGGGGTGCGAACAATGCATTATGGGTTTAAATAATACCAAGATTTTTTGGGATGATAAAGAGGTGGTAAAAGAAGAATTTAAAAAAATATAGTTTTAGAAAATTAAGGACAAACTGTGGAAAACTCAAATTTTCCTTTATTTAAGCCAAAATAGAAGGGTCATAAATATTTTAATATAGATTGACAGAAAATGGCTTATCTGTTATCATTATTAAGTATTAAAATAAATAGACCAATAATTTTGTATATTCGGTCAACTAAAATTTAGCAAGAATAAAAATAGATCCTGACGCCATATGGTGGCGAAAGGTAATTTTTCTGTGTCCAATTTTTTTATTTAATAATTTTTTATTTTAAATTTTAATATGCCTCGTACTCTTAGAAAATATTTTTCAACATCTCGTTTTAGTATAGGCTTGCCGGATTTAATTAAAATACAGAAAGATTCTTATAAATGGTTTTTGGATAAAGGAATTAAAGAATTATTGCAAGAATTTTCACCTATTGAAGATTTTGTCAGTAAAAATTTTGAATTGAAATTTTTGGATTATAAAATCGGCGAACCGAAATTCGACGAAGTTACTTCTAAAAATAGAAATTTGAATTACGAAGTGCCGCTTAAAGTCAAAGTGCGGTTAACCAGCAGGTTAACCGGAAAAAGGGTAGACCAAGAAGTTTATTTTGGTGACCTTCCACTGATGACCGATCGGGGCACTTTTATTATTAACGGAATTGAAAGAGTCATTGTTAAGCAATTAATCAGATCGCCCGGCGTGTTTTTTGACACGGAATTAGTCAAGGGGCGATTTTCTTATAAAACAAAAATTATTCCCGAAAGAGGAGCTTGGCTTGAATTTGAAATTGATCCTCATAAAATTATTTATGTCAGAATTGACCGTCAGAGAAAAACTCCGGTTTCTTCTCTGTTGAGAGTTTTCGGCGTCGGTTCAGATCAGGAAATTTTAGATTTATTCACGCCGAAAAATTTACCTAAAACAAAAGAAGAAGTAAAAAAAGAAATTCCTTATCTTGATTATATCAGAGCAACCATAGAAAAAGATCCGTCGTCTTCTGAAGATGAGGGATTAATTGAAGTTTATCGAAAAATCAGACCTGGAGATTTGGCCACTGTGGATAATGCCCGCAGTTTGATCCACGCCATGTTTTTTAATCCTCATCGTTATGATTTGAGCAAAGTCGGACGTTTTAAAATAAATGAAAGATTTAATTTTTCCGACAAAGTTGACTCTCGCGTTGTTAGAGTTGAGGATTTAGTGATAATTCTTAAAGAATTGATTAAATTGGATTATCATCAATTGGTTGCTGACGATATTGATCATTTGGCAAATAGAAGAATCAGGGCTGTAGGCGAATTGGTTCAAAACAGAATCAGAGTGGGCTTATTAAGGCTTCAGCGCATTGTCAGAGACAGAATGAGCACCTTGGAAGGCAAGAATTTATTGCCCGGACAATTGATTAATGTCAGACCGATCAGCGGAGTAATTCGTGAATTTTTTATGTCCAGTCAGTTGTCTCAATTTATGGATCAGACAAATCCGCTTTCTGAATTGGAGCATAAGCGCAGATTAACTGTGGCCGGTCCCGGCGGTTTAAGCCGAGACAGAGCCGGTTTTGAAGTGCGCGATGTGCATCGAACTTTTTATGGAAAAATTTGTCCAATTGCCACGCCGGAAGGACCAAACGTCGGTTTGGTCGGACACTTGGCTTGTTATGCAAGACTTGATGAATATGGATTTATTGAAACACCTTATCGCAAAGTGACAAACGGAATTTTAACCAATCAAATTGTTTATTTGAATTCTTTAGATGAAGATCGACATACTACGGCTCCATTTTCCACAAAGTTTGATGAAAATGGAAGAATCGTTGAACAAAAAGTGGAAGCAAGGGTTAACGGCCGCCCGGGTTTCAGTTCAAAAGAAAAAGTGGAATTTATTGATGTGGCGCCAAACCAAATTGTCAGCGTTGGCACTTCATTGATTCCTTTTTTGGAACACGATGATGGTGTCAGAGCTTTAATGGGTACAAACATGCAACGTCAGGCTGTTCCTTTAATCAGACCGGAAGCTCCGCTTGTCGGAACCGGTATTGAAGCCAATATTGCCAAAGATTCTGGTTACTTAATACAAGCTGATATGTCAGGCAAAGTAACTGAAGTTGACGGCAATCATGTTAAAATTTCAACAAAAAATGGAAAAACAAAAGTTTATAATTTAATAAAATACGATCGTTCAAATTTTGATACTTGTATTAATCAAAAACCGGTGGTTGAGAAAGGACAAGAAGTTGAACCGGGTGATATTTTAGTGGAAGGCTCGGCAATGGAAGACGGGGAATTGGCACTGGGTCATAATATTTTAGTGGCCTTTATGTCTTGGGAAGGAGGCAATTATGAAGATGCTATTTTATTATCTTCAAAATTGGTCCAGCAAGATAAATTCAGTTCAATTTATATTGATGAACATATTATTGACGTTCGCGAAACAAAATTCGGTCCGGAAGTTATTACCCGCGACATACCGAATGTCAGTGAAGAAAAATTAAAAAATCTTGATGACGAAGGCATTGTCAGAATCGGAGCCGAAGTTAAATCAGGAGATATTTTGGTCGGTAAAATTACGCCAAAAGGCGAAATGGAATTATCGGCTGAAGAAAAACTTTTACGCGCTATCTTTGGAGAGAAAGCCCGCGATGTCCGCGATACTTCTCTTTATCTTGAACATGGCGAGCATGGAAAAGTAATCAGTATTAAAATATTTTCGCGCGAGGCAGGAGACAAGCTTCCGCCAGGCGTAGTCAAATCAATTAAAGTTTTGGTTGCTGATTTAAGAAAAGCGCAGGTAGGAGATAAAATGGCCGGCAGACACGGAAACAAAGGTGTAATTTCCAGAATTGTCCCTGAAGAAAATATGCCGTATTTGGAAGACGGCACACCGGTTGATATTATTTTAAATCCGCTTGGTGTAGTTTCCAGAATGAATCTGGGACAAATTTTAGAAACACATATGGGCTTTGCTGCTCAAAAATTAGGTTATAAAGTGGCTACCCCGGCCTTTAACGGCATTAATGAAAAAACAATCAAGGAAGAATTGGTCAAAGCCGGTTATCCGGCCAGCGGAAAAATGACTCTTTATGACGGCCGCAATGGTTTGAAATTTGAAGAACCGGTGACGGTCGGTTATATTTACATGTTGAAATTAAATCACTTGGTTGAAGATAAAATTCATCAACGCTCAATCGGTCCTTACTCATTGATTACACAACAGCCGCTTGGAGGAAGAGCTCAATTCGGCGGACAGAGATTCGGTGAAATGGAAGTCTGGGCGCTTGAAGGTTATGGGGCGGCTCATTCTTTACAGGAAATGCTGACAATTAAATCCGATGACGTACCCGGCCGAACCAAAGCTTATGAATCAATTATCAAAGGCGAACCGGTGAGGGAAGTTCACATACCGGAATCTTTTAATGTTTTGGTAAACGAATTGAGAGGTTTGGGATTAAGCGTGGAAATGTTAAAAGACGGCAAATGCGTGAACACCGAACCCAATAAACCGAATAAAAAATCATAATTAATTTTCATTTTATATTTTATTTTTTATGTCTACTCCTTCAACAATTAGAACATTGTCTTTGCCGGATGAAAAGTTAAGGAAGAATTCAGATTTTGATTCTATCAGACTGAAAATTGCTTCACCAGAAGAAATACTTAATTGGTCTTATGGAGAAGTAATAAAACCTGAGACTATCAATTATAGAACTGAGAGACCGGAAAGAGACGGTTTATTTTGCGAAAGAATTTTCGGTCCGACCAAAGATTGGCAATGCTCTTGCGGAAAATATAAAAAAATTCGCTATCGCGGAATTGTTTGTGATCGATGCGGAGTGGAAGTGACCAGATCAATCGTCAGAAGAGAAAGAATGGGACACATAAAATTAACCGTGCCGGTAACTCATATTTGGTTTTTGCGCGGCGTGCCTTCCAAGATAGGATTAATTTTGGATATGTCCATTCAGTCTTTGGAAAAAGTGGCTTATTTCGCCAATTTTATCATTACTGAAGTTAAAGAAGATTTAAAAAAAGCCACCCTTGATGAAATAGAGCAAGAATATAAAGATAAAAAGAAACAAATTAAAAATGAATTGATCGGCGAAGAATTCAATAAAGAGACAGATCGGCTTAAAGCTTTATACGACGAAACAAGAAAAGAAATAAACGGTATTCATATTAAGAATTTATTGACCGAACCGCAATATCGAGATTTATCTTTGAAATACGGACATTTTTTTGAAGTTGGTATTGGCGCTGATGCAATCTCAAAACTTCTTCAAAGCGTTGATTTGGCAAAATTGATTAAAGATTTGGAAAAAGAAATAAAACATACAATCAATCTTTTAAAAAGACAGAAATTGATTAAAAGATTGAAATACATCAAAAATTTTCATAACAATAAACTCAAACCGGAAAATATGGTTTTAACCGTTATTCCGGTTATTCCGCCTGATTTGCGTCCGCTCGTTCAGCTTGATGGAGGCAGGTTCGCTTCTTCCGATTTGAATGATTTGTACAGAAGAGTTATTAATCGCAATAACAGATTAAAACGTTTGCATGAACTTAATGCGCCGGAAGTAATTTTAAGAAATGAAAAAAGAATGCTTCAAGAAGCGGTTGATTCTTTGATGGATAATGATATGCGAAGCGGAAAAACAGTGATTGCTTCCACCGGTCAGCAAAGACCATTAAAATCTTTAGCTGATATTTTAAAAGGCAAGCAAGGAAGGTTCCGCCAAAATCTTTTGGGTAAAAGAGTTGATTATTCCGGACGTTCAGTTATCGTCGTCGGTCCTAAATTGAAACTTTATCAATGCGGTTTGCCAAAAACAATGGCCATTGAACTTTTTAAACCGTTTATTGCCTGCGAACTTATTAAAAAAGGATTGGTTCACAATGTTCGCAGCGCCAATCGCTTGATAGAACAGGGGACGGAAGATGTTTGGGCTATTTTGGAAACAATTATTCAAACCGCTTACGTATTATTGAATCGCGCGCCAACTTTGCATCGTTTGGGCGTTCAAGCTTTTCAGCCGGTTTTAATAGAAGGAAAGGCGATTCAAATTCATCCTTTGGTTTGCGCCGCTTTTAACGCTGACTTTGACGGAGATCAAATGGCTGTTCATATTCCTATTACCGAGGAAGCGCGCCGGGAAGCCAAAGAAATTTTATTATCATCTAAAAATCTTTTAAAACCCGCGACCGGAGAACCGATTATTATTCCGGCCAAAGATATGGTCTGGGGAGCTTATTGGATGACAACCTTGGAGAAAAAAGAAAAACAAGAAATGAAATTTTTCTCTTCTCAAAATGAAGCGGAATTGGCTTATAAATTGGGTAAGGTCAGTTTGCGCCAGATTATCAAAGCAAGAGTACTTGATCCTTCTAATAATAAAGATATAAAAATATTGGAAACCAGCGTTGGAAGATTGATTTTTAATTCCATTTTGCCGGTAGGACTTTATAAAATGGATAAAGTGGTGGATAAAAATAAATTAAAACAAATCATTGAAGATTGTTTGGAAATTTACGACGAAGAAACAACTGTTACAATGCTTGATAAAATAAAAGAAACTACTTTTTCTTATTTAACCACATCCGGTCTTTCTTGGGGAATGGATGATTTGCCGACTCTTGAAGGAAAAGATAAAATTATTAAAGAAGCGGAGAAAAAAGTGGATGAAGTCCAGGAACAATTCAACATGGGTCTTTTAACTGAAGAAGAACGGTATCAAAAAAGCGTTGCTGTTTGGTTAAGCGCTAAAGATGTTATCGTTGATCTTTGCAAGAAATCTTTATCTTATACAAATACGGTTATTTCCATGGTTAACTCCGGAGCAAGAGGTTCTTGGGCGCAATTAGCTCAGATGTTCGGCACAAAAGGCATTGTTTCTTCGCCAACCGGAAGATTGATTGAATTGCCCATTAAATCTTCTTTTAAAGAAGGATTTAATGTTTTGGAATTCTTTATCGCCACTCATGGTTCAAGAAAAGGTGTTTCTGATACGGCTTTAAGAACCGCCAGTGCCGGTTATCTTACTCGAAGAATGGTTGATGTTTGCCAAGATATATTAGTTAATGAAGAAGATTGCGGAGATAAAGAAGGATTTAAAATAACTCGAGAAGATAATAAAGTAATGGGCGAAACATGGGAGGCCAGATTATTGGGCAGAACTTCACTGGTAGAAATTAAAGATCCCAAGACTGGTAAGGTTGTCGTTAAAGCCAATGAAATTGTTACCAGAGATATTGCTCATAAAATTAATGAAATTGATCCGGAAGAATTTATTATTCGTTCGGTTTTGACTTGCAAAAGCGACAAAGGAATATGCGCCAAATGTTATGGTTATGACTTAGGTTTTAATAAACCTGTTAAACTTGGTGTTCCGGTCGGTATCGTGGCCGCACAATCCATTGGTGAACCCGGTACACAGCTCACGTTAAGAACCTTCCATACGGGAGGTATTGCCGGTAAAGATATCACTCAAGGTTTGCCGAGAGTTGAAGAACTTTTTGAAGCCAGACCGGTTAAAAGAAAAGCAGTCATGGCTCGACATAACGGCAATGCGGAATATATTGATGAAAATGATCAAAAAATTATTAAAATTAAATATCGCGGCGCGAAAGAAGATATTTTCGTCATTCATGAAGATGAAGCATGGGATGTTAAAGTTAAAGAGGGCAAGACGGTTGATAAAAATGATGTTCTGGCGGTTTTTGAAAAACAAAAGATTGTCGCCAAACATAAGGGTGAAATTAAATTTGACGGTAATTTTATCAAGGTAGTTTATGAAGCTGATGACGCGGAAGAATACGATGTGGCCGGTTATACTGTTTGGATAAAAAATGGCGCTAAAGTGGAAGTCGGACAGCAACTGACCGACGGATCTCTTGATTTATTGGAATTATATGAATTAAGAGGAAAAGAAGCAGTGGCAAAGTATATTCTTAAAGAAATTCAATATATTTATTCTTCGCAAGGACAGAAAGTTAATGACAAGCACGTGGAAACGCTTGTTCGCCAAATGTTCTCAAGATGTTTGGTTAAGGAAAGCGGCGACACGAATCTTTTGTCCGGAGAAACAATATCCAAGGGTTATTTAACCAGATGCAATAAAGAGGTTAAAAAAGACGGAGGCGAATTGGCTGAAGCGGAAGAATTATTATTAGGAATTACCCGCGTGTCTCTTTCAACCGACAGTTGGTTATCAGCGGCTTCTTTCCAGGAAACCCCGAGAGTTTTGATTAACGCGGCCGTAAGCGGCAGAAAAGACGAATTAAAAGGATTAAAAGAGAATGTTATTATCGGCAGATTGATTCCGGCCGGTACTGCTTGGAAAAAATAAAGAGTTTTTATAATATTTAGTCAGATGACAAAGAAATTAACAAATTTTTTGTTCATCCTAGTTCTGGGATGTATTGTCCCCAAAATAGTTTTTGGGGACAATTTTAATTCAATTGATATTGAAAAAGCGAAAAGTTTGGAAGCTAATCAAAAAGTGAAAGTTCAAGGTATTGTTATAGTGGAGCCGGGTGTTTTATCAAGTCAATTTTTTTATCTCAATGGCATTCAAATTTATTCTTACAAAAAAGATTTCCCCCAATTATCAATTGGCGACGAAGTTTCAGTCCAAGGCGTTATTTCCAAAATTAAAGGCGAAACAAGAATTAAAACTAGCACCAAAAATGATATAAAAATTTTGAATAGGGGAATGACGGTTTCGCCTCAAATAAAAGAAATAAAGGAAATTAATTTTCAATCAATTGGTTATTTGATAAAAATATCAGGCAAGGTAATTGAAAGAACCGGCATGAATGTTTCGGTTAATGATAATACAGGCGAAATATTGGCTTATTTTAAAAAATGTGTTAAGATGGATTTATCAACAATCAAAGAGGGGAACCAAATTGAAATTACCGGAATTTTAACTCAAAATAATGACAGTTGGCGTCTTACTCCTCGCTCGGCTGATGATGTTAAAATTTTATCCGTTGATCAAAATGTTCAATCCAAGCCGAATTTATATTTATTGGGCTCAACAGCCAAAGTGGTTGATTTTCAAAAATTAAAACCATATTTTATCGCCAGTTCAATTATTTTATTTCTTGCTTTAATTATTCTTCTAATTATTAAAAATAAAAAATAATTTTATGAAAGACGTAGATTTTCCTTTATTTAAAACTAAAACAGGCGGACAAAAATTTATGCTCGAAGATCCATTAGAGCGGCGTAAATATTTTCAGGCAAAAGCCGGTCCGGAAATAGAAAAATTAAAAGATTATTTAAACAAAGGCAATACTTTTATTGGTTTTCTATTGGGGAAGAAAAACGCCGGTAAAGGAACTTACTCCAAGCTTTTTATGGAAGCCGTAGGCAATGAGAAGGTGGCGCATATTTCCATTGGCGATATTGTCCGTAGCGTAGATCATGCCCTACAAGATGAAACGCAAAAAGCAGATTTAATTCAGTATCTTAAAAAAGAATACCGGGGTTTTATTGCTGTAGAAGAAGTAATAGAAAAATTAAAGAGTCGTTCTACTAAAAATCTTTTGCCAACCGAGGCTATTTTGACTTTAGTGAAAAGAGAAATAGACCGTCTTGGCCGGAAAGCGATTTTTATTGATGGTTTCCCCAGAGAATTGGATCAAATTTCTTATTCTTTGTATTTTAGATCCTTGATGAATTATCGCAACGATCCGGATTTTTTTGTTTTTATCGACGTGCCGGAAGCGGTAATTGATGAACGTTTAAAATATCGAGTGGTGTGTCCAAAATGTTTTACGCCGCGAAATATTAGGGTATTAAGAACAAAAAATGTTGGTTATGATAAAGAAACCAAAAAGTTTTATTTAATTTGTGATAATCCGGCTTGCGGCGGAATAAAAATGATTCCTAAAGAAGGTGATGATCTAGGCATAGAGGCTATTCGCGATCGCATTGAAATTGATGACAAGGTGATGAGAATATTACTTCGTTTACAAGGTGTGTCTCAAATATATTTACGCAATTCTATACCCGTTGATAAAGCCGATGACTATGTTGATGATTATGAAATCACCCCGGCTTATCGTTATGAATATGATGAGAAAATCGGAAAAGTAAAAACTATCGAAGAGCCGTGGTCGATTAAAGATGATAATAATATTCCTTGCTATAGTTTACTCCCGGCTCCGATTGGCGTGGCTTTAATTAAACAAATCGCTCAGGTGTTGGGATTATAATGTATTGAAACAAACATCTTGCTATTTAGTTTTTTTGAAATTTAGTATTTACTACTATGAAAAAAAATATAGAAGTGGAATTAAGGTCTCTTATAGACGAAAGAAAATTTTTTGATTTGAAAAATTTTTTAGCCGAGAACGGGAGGGATTTAGGGGAAGATAACAAAGATACTTATTTTTTTCTTTTTTCTGATAAATTGCTTAAGATTACAAATAATGTAACAAAAAATAACGCAAAGATAACACTGAAACTTCAAAAAATAGGACTAGGAAGTGACTTTGAAGAAATAGAAGTTGAATTTCCTCGTGAAGATGTTGAGAAAGTAATTAGAATATTTGGAATACTTGGTTTTAAAGATTATCAATATTCCTTTCAAAGTCGCAATAATTATCTTTATAAAAATGTTGAATTTGCCATAAAATATACCGTTAGTTGGGGATTTCATTGCGAAATGGAGATAATGGTAAATTCTAAAGATTGTGTACCGGAAGCGATAAAACAAATGACATTAGTTGCTTCTGAGCTGGGATTAAAGATAATATCAGATAAGGAACTTAAAGAATTAACAAGTAAAATTGATGCTGGATGGAAAAGAGGACAATATAGTCGAGAAGATTTTGAGAAAATATAATTTTTTTTAAATGATATTAAAAATACCACTTTATATATTAGCCCAAGACAATAAATTACCAAAACACCAGTTTATGGATAATCAGACATTAAAGTGGATGATAAAAAATAAACCAAAATTTAATGGTGGCCGAAAAATAAAAATTGATCCATTAATTATTATAAAATATTTACAACGGTATTCGCCTCAAGAGAAGTGGTTTAAAGATAAAATTCTTATATCGTCCATACATGGACAAAGACATATATTAAGGTGTATTGCTTTGGCTGGAATCCTCTACAACGCCAATTTGATATCAGGGAATATAAATGAGCTATGCATAGTAGCTTCATTACACGACATAAGAAGGAAAACCGACAAAGAAGACAACAATCATGCAAAAAAAGCTGCTATTTGGGTAAAAAAAAATAATAATTTAATATCTGAATACTTTGGATATGATATCAGCGGCAGGGCATTAGAAAATATATCAACAACTATACTATATCATGATAAAATTAAATATTTAAAAACTTTAAATAGTTCTTTATCAGAACTTATAGATAATTTTAAAATGATAGATGCGTTGGATAGATATCGCCAGCCTAAAATCAAGTGGTGGCTAAACGAAGATTATTTAAAAATAAAACCAGATTGTTTCATTAAAAGGATAGCATTTGAATTGGTTGTTAGGAGTGAAAAATATGCATTGATTGGCTTTAATAACAAGAAGTCCGTATATAAATCAATATATGACATCTTATAAAAATTTTAAAGCGTGGACTAAGGCACATACGTCTTATGATAATTACATCATGGATTCATTAAATTCTGAAGAAATTGATTGGAAGACCATATTATTAAAATCTCCTCATGGTCAAATACTTACGAATAATAGCTTATTTCTAGAATTACAGAAAAAGGAAGTAAATCTCTTACATATCACTAATAAATTAGACGAGATACTTAGTACAAAATCTTTATATTCTAGTGGTGGTTGCTTAATAGGTAGTATTTATTGCACCCCACTTTACAACATGAATGGTAAACTTTATTTATCAAATTTAGGAGATTATATAATAAATTATGAATCAAAGATGGCCCTATCCGGATGCCCTGATAAAAATAAAAAAATTACTCCATTGATAATAAAAGTAAAAAACATCAAACCAAATAATTCATCAATACTAGGAATAGATTATACGAAGCTGGGCGATATACATTTTGACATATACACGGAATTAAAATACTTACTTTCAAAGAATGAACAATTCAATTTAGAAAATGATGTAGTTGAAAGAATCAAAAAAAATGTAAAATTTCTTAGATTATGTAAAATAAAACCCGGAAAAATATTTAATATCTCTCCTTATGAATTTATTAATGAACTCGTAAAGGCAATAGGCGGCATTCCATATCTAGGATATATATATTTTGAAGTTATATCGGAATATTTAATGCTATTTTCTTGCGACAAGAGGAGTAATGATTGCCATAAAAAGGGTGAATTAAATAATTATAATTATAAAAATTTAGCTTTTAATTTACGTCCAAATTTGTTAAATAATTTTAATCTTGGAACATTTACTCCAAATCTGACTGATATTGAAAAAATAATAAAAGAAATGGAAAACAAGGGCGAAGTAAAAATAGATTTCCAACATTTTAGCAATTGGTTGATAAGGAGAATATCCTATTTGGTTGTTAGTGATTTATTCACTAAACCAAAATCAAAAATTGATTGGTCTGATTTAACTTGGGAATATTCATCGTTAACAGATTGTTTTAGGCCATTAATAGGTCATATGGTACACAGATTATTAAGAAATTTTAATAGATTCGAAGATTTTTATTATTATTTTGATCAGACCAAGGCATTGCAAATATGGAATTTTTGGAATCACCAAGACATAATATTTCCTTTTAATGGGACAATACCCAAGGGCGAGGTTGGTATAAACCCAGCTTATAATAATTTGGAATATGAAGTATGGTTGGGGCATTATAAATCTCAAAGTAATACAATTGTTCAGGATAAATTATTAGATATAGATATTCCTCCCAGAATGGTGGATTTTAAGAATTCATTTAGAAGGAATAAAACAAACTAACAATTATGATAATTATTAAAAATTTAAGCTTAACAAATTCTATAAAAATTTCTTGGAATGAACTATTAAAAACAAAAATTAGAGTAAAAGATGAGTCTATTCTATATGAAAGTCCTGCTATTTATGAATTTTTACCATATAAATTATCTGGTTTTAAATTAGATAAAAACAAAAGGCTAGAGTATAATTTTAACATACTTAAATTATTTCCCGAATATGATTTACAAAGAATAAAGGAGGAGGTAAATTATTGGGAAAATGAATTAATTCTCACTGACAAAATTGATAAAATTGTAAAACATATAAGAAATAATAAATTTTCTAGGAGGGCGATAATTTCTCTTTGGAATGATAAATATAGAGAAAATATTTCAATTGGAGCTGCTTGTACTCATAATTTTTATTTTAGAGTTACACAACAGAATAAATTGGAGATGCACACACATGCAAGGGCAAATGATTTATATAATTGCGTTTACGTAGATTTACAATTTATTAATTTTATTCATCGCCTTATTGCCAAAAAATTAGGGATGTTAAATGGAGAACATATACATTTTATTGATGCACTGCATATATATAAAAAAGATTTGCACAAAATAAAAAATCAAACAGATTTTATGAAAAAAGCAAAAATATGGAATTAAATAATAAAAAAGTTGAGGTGGAATTGAGAGGTATGCTCTCAAAAGAAAAATTTGATATTCTTTCGGATACATTGGGAAAGCAATATCCATATAAGGATGATAATAAAGAAACTCTTTTTTATGTTACAATTGGTTTTATACTCAAAATAGAAAAAAGAAATAATTCGGAAGAAATATTTCTTATTGTAAAAAACGGGGACGAAACAAAAAATATATTAGAGGAGATAGAAATTAGATTAAACAGTTCAGATTTGTATAAGATAATAAAGATATTTGATAATCTTGGTTTTTCAAAAATAAATATTGTAAAACAAAAAAGAAAAAATTATTATTTAGAAGATGGTATTGTTTTTTCTCTAAAATACACTGATGATTGGGGATATCATTTTGAAATAGAGAAAGTTGTAGAAATAAATAACGCAGAATCTGCAAAAAAACTTTTAACAGATAAATGCAGATCTCTTGATATAAAATTTATGAATGATATTGAAATAGCTAAAAAGATTACCGATATAAACAAAAAACACGGATATATTTAATATAACGTATGCTGTATCTAATAACTGGAGTTAATGGGGTGGGAAAATCTAGATTTATTAGCAAATTAGTTAATGCTTCAAAAAATTTTTATCATATTCAGGGTTCTTCTGAGCTAATGAAACAATTAAAAATAAAAGATGGTGACTATAAAAAACTCAGAAATTTTAATGATAAAATAAAAAAGAATGCTTTTAAAAAAATAATATTAAACGCAAATAAAAAATATGGCGGTAATCTATTTAAACATGCAGTAATTGATGCGCATATTTTAAATATAAAGAAAGAGAAAATAATTAAAGTGATGGATAGTAGCGTAATAAAATTATTTTCAGCCGTTATATATTTATATGCAAAGAATAACGACATTCTAGAAAGAATAGTAAAAGATGATAAAAAGAGAGATAGGGCTATGTTTAAAACAAAAAATAAGGAAAATTTTCAAATTTTAAATTTTTATATAAAACAATTTGAAGAGACATTAGAAAATGAGTGTTTAAGTACCAACACTCATTTTCAAAAAATACCACATTTCAAGAATAAAACTCATTTATCTATACAAATGTTTGACAATATTCATAAGAAAATATTGAACAAAGAATCTAATCAAGAAAAAGATTAATATTGGAATTATAGATATGACTAATGAACTTGATCCGCGTTTGCATTTTGTCACTGCCACGGCCATTATCGTTAAAGATGGCAAATTTTTGATTGTCAAACGCGCGGCTTGGGAAAAAGCTTTCCCTAATCGTTGGACAGTGCCCGGCGGTAAATTGGTGCGGCATGAATATGTTAATTTGCCTAAAATTGCCGGTCATCCGCAATGGTATAATATTATTGATTGGCTGCTTAAAAAAGAAGTTAAGGAAGAAGTTAATTTGGAAATTGAAAAATCGCATTATCTTTGTGATTTGGTTTTTATTCGGCCTGACAATTTTCCGGTTGTCACGCTGTCTTATTGGGCGTTGTACAAAGCCGGAGAAGTTAAACTTTGCGACGCTTTAACCGATTATGCCTGGGTGACGCCGGAGGAAGCGAAAAATTACGATTTAATTGAGGGTATTTTAGAAGAATTAAAATCAGTAAACGAGATTATTAAAAAATAAATTAGAAAATAAAACTTAACTTTTGAAGACAAAAATTCCTTGACAATATTGTCAAGGAATTTTTTAAATTTAAGGAAATTAAAAGATATTTTATTTAATGACTTTGTTCAATTCTTTCAATAATCCTTCAAGATTTAATTCATATCTTTCTGCTATCATGCCAATTCTTAATTTATCCATTTCAAAACTGGCCATTGGACAGCTTAAACAGGGTAAATTATATTTCGTCAAAATTTTTTCCGCCTGAGGGTGGCTCAAGATTTCTTTTAAAGTTGTTTCTTCAGTTATTGCCATAAATTTTAAAATTTTAGATTCGCCAGCTGGCGAAGAAGAAAATTTTATTAAATTTTTGAGCACCCTGTTAAATAATTTCGCCTTCGGCGAAATTGCCGCAGAGCGGCATTTAACAGGGTAAAGGTTTTGTAGTGAAAATTTGTTCGTCCGCCAGCCGGCGGACTCCAAATCTTCAACAAAGCCCTTTAATGGACGGCGCAAGAAATGCATAAATCATAAGCTCTGACCAGCATTTCTATTTTTTGCCGTTTTTGATTAGGGGATAATTTTTTTAAACTTGGAATGAATGCTTCCAAGTCTCTTTCCAAATTAAACAGAAATTGAGCGGTTGGAGTAATAATATTGGCTTTAACGATTTTGCCTTGATTGTCTATTTGGTAAGCGTGAATCAGCAATCCGCGCGGCGCTTCGCAGGCCCCGACTCCATACCCGGCTTTAATTTTATAAGATACGCGGTAAATTTTATTTTTTGATTTTAAATGCTTTTGCAGAAGTTTTTGAGTTTCTTCAATAAGGTGGATTATTTCTATCATTTGGGCGGTCAGATTGTGAAAAGTATTATAACAGGGCAAATCAAGTTTTAATTTTTTCATTGTCTGGCGGGCGTTTTTATTAAGTTTATTGCCGGCGATATTTAATCTGGCCAATGGCCCGACCAAATAAGGCTGTTGGTTACGTTTTACCATGTTTATTATTTCACTCGCTCGTTGAAATTCAATTAATCCCGAGTTGTATTTTTGAGCGGAGATGGATAATTTTTCCGAAGATGAAATATCGCCTTCATAGATTGCATATTCTTTGTTATTTTTAAGAGCGACAAATTCAGTTTTTCTGGAAAATTTATTGATTTTTATTTTTTCAAACCAGTCAGACAGATCAATGGCGCTGGCTAAAATTTCAGGTTGTTTTTCCAAAAGTTTTTTTAATTTTTCCTGATTCGGAGCTTTTAAAAATCCGCCAATATTGGCTGACATCGGATGAACCGAACGGCCGCCGATTGTTTCAATTAATTCATTGCCGAATTCGCGAATTTTAATGATATTTTGAAAGGCGGCGGAATGTTTTGACATTAAATCCAAGCTGTTTCCCAGTCCGAGATAATCGGAAGAAGCCATCAAAATATGAAGAGCATGGCTTTGAATTATTTGTCCATTAAGCATTATTTTTCTTAAATTCACGATTGGCTCGGGAATTTTTATTTTTAAAGCCGCTTCAAGCGCTTTAGAAGCGGTAATACAATGAACAGCCGGGCAAAGTCCGCAAATTCTGGCCGTAATCAATGACGCTTCTTCAATCGGCCGGCCGATAAGAATGCCTTCAATCAATCTCGCTCCTTCTTTAACCTCCATTCTGGCTTTAAGTATTTTGCCGTTTAAAATATTTACTTCCATACCCGCGTGGCCTTCAATTTTATTTATGTGATTTATAACTATTTTTTTCATATTAAGATTTTAAAATTTTTTCAAATTCATCTCTAACGCCGAATTTTTCCAAAAGATTGTTTAAATCTTGATCGCTTAATCCTTGTTTTTTAAAAATTTTTATTAAATTTTTTGCCGCCGGTTTGGATAAAAATCCGCGGCAAGCTGAACAAATTTCTCCGCTTTTTAAACAAACTGCTTGGCATCCGCCCAAGGTAATCGATCCGAGACAGGGGAGTCCTTTTTGAAGCAGGCAATTATATTCTCTGATTTGGCATTCATAACAAACCGGCCGTTGAGGAATACAGGGTATTTTACCGACTAATAATGAAGCGATTATTTTGGCAATTTCTTTTTTATTCGGCGGGCAGCCGGGTATTTCCAAATCTATTTTTACATACTCTTTCAAGGGCTTGATTAATGGATTTTCAATATTTTTTGTTGATTTATAAATTTGTTTAATCAGTTTTTCTCTGTCGCGATAGTTTTTTATTTCCGGAATCCCTCCAATGCAAGCGCAAGCGCCTATGGCGATTAAAAATTTGCTTTGTTTTCTTAATTGTTCTAATGTTTTAAGATTTTCTTTTGTCACCACTGAACCTTCAATAAAAGCAATGTCAAATTTTGTCGGCGATTTGCCGCTTCTTACCAAAGGGAACTCGGTTATTTGGAGCCGATCAACAACGCCTTTGAGAAGTTGTCCCAGATTGATTATTTCCATCAAACAGCCGTTGCAGGCGGTTAAAGAAATAATGGCAACTGTTGGTTTTTCCCGCCCTAGGCGGGTCGGCTTTGGGTTGATATTTATCATAGGAATTATTTTTTTAGAAACACTCAGACAATTTAATTTGCCTGAGTGTTTATTAGCTTCAGGGCTTCTTCAAGGTTTTTTAAAAGACTTTTTCTTTGAGAAGCAGTGAGAACTTGTCTTGCTGTATTGTAATGAATAGAAATCCAATCATTGACTTTGAGATGCGGCAAAAGTTTTGGATACCAATCTATTTTTTTGGTTTCCGTTTTGCCAAGAGAAATTTTATCTCCAAATTCCAATGGTTGATATTCCACCGCAACTTTTTTTATTGAAGATTTTCCTTTCCAAATTTTTTTAACCCTTCCCAAAGAGATTAAGCAATTTTCTGTATCATTTTTAATCTGGATGGGTAATCGAGAAGGATTTATCTTCGCTATAGTGTTTAGAACAGTATAGTTGTGGCTTAGAATACTATTCTTTACATTCAGCAATTTGTGACCGAGCCAATAAGCTTCTATTACTTTTGGGGTATAGGGGTCCTTAATTTTTAAAATCGCAGCGATGATTTTATAACAGTTGTCAGGTTTTAATTTAGGAAGAATGTCTTTAATTTTTCGCTGAAATTTCTCTTCTCCCGAGGCGATAAATTGTCTGAAAGTTTCAGAAGATTTCAGTTCTTTATCGCGATTACATCCCCAAGAATAAATTGATGCTAAAATTTCGCCCTTTTTCATTTTTTACCTCCTTTAAAAATTTTTAAAGACGCTTTTGCTTCTTTTTGAGATATTTTTTTAACCGCGAATCCATTTTGGGCTAAAACATAATCTCCTTTTTTAAGCTTTGACACCAAAGAAATATTTATTTCTTTATTACTGTCTGTTAAAGCTTTATCTTTATTTATCTTAATGATTTTTTGAGGGTTGGCAAGGCACATAAAATTAGCTTTTTAGGAATTAGCTTTTTAGCTTCTTAGCCCTAAAAAGCTAAAAAGCTACAAGCTAAGAAGCTTAATTATAAAGCTCCGGGAATATTTTTTAATTCTTGATAAGAAAATATCGGGCCGTGTTTGCAGGCGTATTTTGAACCGACGCTGCAATGCTGGCAAACGCCGATTCCGCAATGCATTCTTCGTTCTAAAGATAGAAAAATATTCGCGTCATCTAATCCGGCTTGTTTTAATTTTTGAATAACGAATTTATACATTACCGGCGGGCCGCATAAAATGGCAATTGCGCTGCTGTCAACTTTTATTTTGTCAAAAAGAGTGGTAATCAGTCCGACATTTCCTTTCCAATTCGGGCATTGTTTATCCAAGGTGAGCGCTAAATTGGCTGATTTTTGCCAAATTTTATATTCGTTTTGAAAAAGCAAATCTTTCGCTTCGCAAGCTCCGTAAAAAATTTGCATTTTGAAATTTCTATTATTTTGATTGGCCAAAATTAAAGGTCGTAAAGGAACTAAACCCAAGCCGCCGCCGATTAAAAGAATATTGCCGGTCAGATTGTTAGGAAAGCCATTACCAAAAGGTCCGCGGACAGTCAGCTGATCATTGATTTTTAATTGATGTATTTTTTTGGTTAATTGGCCGGCTATGCGGACGCAAATTTGAAAATTTTTATCACTGTCATTCGGATTGGAACAAACGGCAAAAGGCGCTTCAGAAAAAGAGGGGAGTCCGACTTCAATAAATTGGCCGGGAATAAATTCAAAATTTTTCTGATCTTCTTTATTTTTGAATTGCAAAGTGAAAAGCTTGACTTCAGGTGTCTGTATTTTTATTTTTTTAATAACTGCAATTTTTGGTTGATATGAATTTTTCATTTTATTATTTTGTTTTTATGCTTTCTAATACCTCGTGAATTTTAATGCCGGCCGGACAAACCATTGAGCATCGGCCGCAGCCAACGCAGCCCGGAAAATTGTATTCATCAGGGATGCGGACAAATTTATGATAATACCAATTGTAAATTCTTTCAGCTGTATTTTTTAAAAATTTGTGTCCGCCGGTTATTTCGGAAAATTCGCTGTAGAAACAAGAATCCCAGCATCTTTTTCTCATGCCTTCGTCTTTATTCAAACAAGGTTGATCTGTCAGGCTGAAACAAAAGCAAGTCGGACAAACAATTGTGCACTTTCCGCATTCAATGCATCTTTGATCTAAGTTTTGCCAAATATCGGTTTCAAGCGAGCCGGGCATTTTTTCTTTAATTTTCATCATTTCCGGATTAGCTCCTTCTTCTTTAATTGGACCGGCGTATTCAACGTGTTCAAAATCAGACTTCCAGCCGCTTTGTTTGGCAAAATCGTTTAAAATTTGCTGGCCCTTTTTAGAGCCGGTAAAAATTTTAAATTCAGAAGATTTTTTTTCTTTTGCTTGACCCAAGAAAATATCAAACTGCAAGTGTTCCAAAATGTCTTCTTCATATTTATCTTCCCAAACTTTGAAAGACAGGTTTTGGAATTGGGGGATTTGGGATTGGCCGATAATTAAAGTATTATTCAATCTGGCTTGATAATACGGATCTTTTTCAAAAACCTGGTTATAAAGTAAAATGGCCTTAAGATCAAAAATACTGACTCCGATTAAAGCTTGTTTAAAAGCGGTTAAATCGGCCTTAAAATCGTCTTTTTTGTATTTAAATAAAATCTCCCGTGAAGGTACGAGATATTTTTTAAAAGAATATAAAGGCAATTGGCCGGAAAAATCAAGCTGAGACGACTCGCTAATCGTTTTAATCAAAATTTGACCATCTTCTTTAGTCGGCCCGATAACAATGTAGTTTTTTTCTTGAAGCCACTGAATGAATTTTTGGAGTTGTTTTTTATCCATACCAGGTAGTGAAAATTTGATTATTACTATAATTTAAACATACCAGATTTATTAATTTTGTCAAAATTGCCCATTGACAAAAAGCAAAAATTTTGCTATTATAATAACAACCAAACAATTCAGTTTGGGGATAGTAGTACCTTGAAATAAGGAGGATTACGATGAAGGTAGAACAAATAAGAGAAATTCAATTAACTCGGTTAATTGCATGTAAGGTTCATAAGACGCTCAATATAACTAAAGAGAAACTTGCCGATCTTATTTCTCTTCCTTGTGATAGAGAAGGAGCATTAATAGTTATTCCTACTGATTTTATTTCTATTGAGTCTCAAATGGAATTAATAGGTGGTCGTAGCTATATTGATGAAACAGATAGAAATAGACTCAGAAATGTAGACAAAACGTTTAGATGGATTTATGGGATAGAAATTGTAAAAAAGATTTTAAATGGAAATTTTAATCAGGGACACAGGGGGCTTACTGCGGGAGAAGGTGCTTCTCTGCTTATTCAAAAACCAAATCTTCTGAAAACTTACCGTAATATTATCCTTCTTGGCTCTCGATGGCAAGTTGCCGACGTGCCCTGTCTCAAGTTTGATGATAATCCCGAAATGAGCTATATTTCAGAAAGTAACGCTTTAGGCAATAAGGTATTACGTGGTTATTCTTTTGCCTCTTGTGAGAATAATTAGGAAAATAGAAATTAAAAATCCCTCCGATTCGTCGGAGGGATAATTTTTTTATTTCCAGCCCAAGGCTGGTCCGCCTAGAGCGGATTTATTTTTTTCCGGTTGAGCCAAAACCGCCGCGGGATTTTTCGCTGATTTTTTCCGTTTCTTGCCAAACAACTTTTTTAACCGGAATAATCAATCCTTGAGCGATTCTTTCGCCAACTTCTATTTTTACCAATTTGGCGGAAAAATTATAAGCGGCAAAATTTATTTCATCTTCCGGACCGTTAAAGTCCTGATCAACAATGCCGATATTATTGGCCATCATCAGGCCCTTTTTAAATGTTCCGCTTCGGCTGGCAATCAAAAGAAAATGGCCGGCCGGCACTTTAATAATCAGATTTGTCGGCAAAAGTTTTATTTCTTGAGGTTTTATTTCCGCACCGATTCTGGAATAAATGTCAAAAGCTACTGCGCCTTTTGTTTTGTATTCCGGCAAGGGGAGTGATTTATCAATTCGCTTGATTTTTATTTTTTTATTCATATATTTATTTAATGACTCTCGCTTAAAACAATTTCCATTGCTTCTTGTGAAACGCCGAAAATCGGAGCAAGGGGTATGGCTAAATAAGAATTTTGCGATTTATCATCAGAGATTTTAATAAATTCAGGATTCTGTTTTAACTGATCAATCATTTTTTTCTTTTCAATTTCCAATTTTTCGCGCGGCACCAATAAATAGCCGGCGAATTTATTGGCCTGAGTTTCCAAATATCCGTATTGCTCGGCCGGTATTTGTCCGACCAGTTCGTAAAGTTTGTAAATATTATTCAGTTTAAAATCGCTGTAAATATTTTCATGCAGGATATAATGTCCTATTTCATGGGCGAAAGAAAACCTCAATCTGTTTTGCTGACGGTCGTCTTTATACATATCGGCGTCAACGTAGAGAAATTGCCAATTAAAAGAAATATGCGCGTCCATATCGCAGTCGCGCCTTAAATTCGGAATGGGAATAATTTGAATTTTTAATTTGCCGTCTATAATTTTTTCAATATCCACGGGCAATGATTCTCCCCAATATCTGTTGCGAAATCCATCAGCCATTTTTTTAATTTCTTCCTGGCTTATAAACGGCACTCTGATGCTGTAATAATCCATAATATTTTAGGCATTTCTGATTAATTCTATCAAACGATCTATTTCCACTTTGGTCGGCTTCTCATTTCTTAAAGTTCGGAAAAATACCGGCAAATATCCTACGGCATTACCTTGAGATAAAATATCTTCAGGAATAACGCCTTGAGCTATTTGCGCCTTGTCCGTAAAATTCTGCAATTCTTTCGCGTCTTCGGAAAGTCCCAACGCTTTGGCCCATTTAATTAATGTGTTCGCGTCAGCCGGGGGAGAGATTCTTCCTCTTTCTATTTTACTCCAATTGCTCGGATCATAATTAACCAATTTGCACACATCTCTCAAGCTAAGATTATTTTTAATTCGCAATTCTTTTAAAATTTCGCCGAATTCTTGTAAATTTTGATTCATAAATTTACTGGTTAAATTTATTTTTTAAAATTGACCTGTGGTAAAACTATACCACAAAAATAGAAAAATGCAAACGATGTGTGGATAACTTTTTTAATTACAAAGTGACAAAACTATAACCCTGGTCTTTTAATTCTTTAATAATAATAGGAAGAGCCTTAATTGTTTCTTCGCGATTAGCTTTGTGATCTAAATTTAATCCGTCATGCAAAACAATAATTGAACCGGAGTGGACATTTTTTAAAATATTTTTGGAAATACTTTCAGCCTTGGCATATTTGAAATAATCAGTGGTCATATCACTCCATTCAACTGTCCGTAGTCCTTCAAGACGGGCGCTTTTACAAATTATCGGAGTGCGCCAGCCGTGTGGCGGCCTGAAAAGAGTAGGGTATTCGCCGGTTGCCTGAAAAATTATTTCATTGGTTTGGCTGATTTCTTTTTCAATGTTTTTTGCTTTTTCAAAAGGTAAACAGATAGAATGATAATAACTGTGATTGCCGATTTCATGGCCTTGATCTGCGATATCTTTGGCGATATTCGGGTATGTCGCCACATTGTCGCCAACTAAAAAGAAAGTCGCTTTAATATCTTCGTCTTTTAAAATTTTTAAAATTTCTTCGGTATATTGGCCGTTAGGACCATCATCAAACGTAAGCGCAACCACTTTTTGCTGATTTTCTTGAGCGGGTATTTTGTTTTCCACTTTGCCGAAAAGCTGAGATTTCGGACTGCAAACTCCATAAATTATAATAGCCAAGGTAAAAAAAACTCGACGCGTGGTCAAAATTACTTTATTTTTAAAAACAAGAATTGGTCTATTTATTGGCAAGAGAAATAGAAAATAGTTAAATACATAGCGCCAAAAAGTTTTTAGAAATCCTAATTTTTGATAACGTCTTGCCGAGGTGGTTGTCCAAAGATTTTTTAAGTAATAAATTTTGCCCGCAGCGATCATTTTTTTCGTTAAATCAGTATCTTCGCCGTAAAATTTAATATCAGTGTTAAAACCTCCGATATCCGTCAGTTTATTTTTTTTAATCGCAAAATTACCGCCTATAATACAGCGTATTAATTTTATTTTGAAACAAAAAAAGAAACATTTGGTTAAAATGTTCATTATTATATTTCCATCATAAAAAAGGTAGGGATTGGTGATGGCAACCGCCTTCTTATGGGACTCAATAAAAGAGGCGATATCCTCTAAATAGTTTTCCGGCACGATAAAATCCGCGTCAGTGTAGACCAGCCAATCGCCCTGGGCGTTTTCCAAGCCGGTTTGGCGCGCTTGTGGCAGGCCGATTCTTGATTCGTAAATATATTTGACATTATTTTTTTTGACAATTTCAGCCGTGCCATCGGTGCTGGCGTTATCAATAACAATAATTTCAAAAGGTTGTAATTTTTGTTTCTTAAAAGAATTTAAACAATTTTGGATATAATCGGCCTCGTTTCTGGCCGGAATGATTACAGAAAATTTTATTGAAGTTTCATCTTTATCCATTTTTATTTATTATTATGAGATAAAAAATCAGGGCAAATTTTAAATTATCGGGATACCCGGAGTCGAACCGGGGCTGCACCCACCCCAAGGGCGCGTCCTACCGCTAGACTATACCCCGAATTAAAAACTCAAAAATAAATTTTTTTGATTTTTTATTTTTGAGTTTCAAATTATTTTTTCTTCATTGCCTTCGCGCACCTGGTGCAAATCTTCACCCTCTTGCCAGAAATCATTTTTGTCTGTAAATTTATAAACTGTCTCTTCAAGGTGTGAACTTTGGAATGCGATCGGGAAGCGTCTGTTGACGGTCCGCGTTTGCAAATTGAACAAGTTCTAGACATAAAATTAAATTGATTATAATTAATAGTTTTAATAATAACAGAAAGTTAAAAATTTGACAAGTATGTTTTTTCTTTTAATCATCATTTTTTCGGCCATTATTCACGAATATATGCACGCTTGGACAGCGGATCGTTTAGGCGACCCGACGGCTAAATTAATGGGGCGATTGACATTAAATCCCTTGGCACACATTGAATTGTTCGGGACCATTTTAATGCCATTCTTATTATATGTTTTATCTGGCGGGCGTTTTTTAATCGCATCAGCCAAACCGGTTCCCATTGATCCGAACGCTTTAAACAATAAAAAATACGGTATGGCGATTGTTGGCGCGGCCGGGCCTTTGGCGAATTTTATTGTCGCCTTGATTTTCGGTTTGATAATCAGAGTTTTGCCTCCAAGTTCTTTTACCGCCTTTTTAGGCATTATCGTTTATGCGAATATTCTATTATTTGTTTTTAATTTGATTCCGGTTCCTCCGCTTGACGGTTCAAGAATTTTATTCGCTTTTTTGCCGCCCCGTTTTCAATATTATTCTTTGGTTATTGAACGTTACGGTTTTATGATTTCATTGATTGTCGCTTTCCTGATTTTTCAACTGATTCAACCGGTTATGTTTTGGATTTATCATTTGCTTGTCGGCCAGTCGCTATTATTTTAATTTGACGTAAATTGGCTTGACAAGATTTTTAGATAGTTTACAATATTTAATTACTATCTAAACTAACTTAAATTTTTTTAGTATGCCAACTATAAATCAATTAGTAAAAAGAGGAAGAAAAAAAGCTGTTAAGAAATCCAAAAGTGTCGCATTGCAGACAACTTTTAATGTTCTGACAAGAAGAAGAAAAGGCGCGCCGGCCGGACATCCGTTTTTAAGAGGTGTTTGTTTAAAGGTGACAACCATGACACCTAAAAAACCAAACTCCGCTCTTCGAAAAATTGCCAGGCTTCGATTATCCAATGGAATGGAAGTTACCGCTTACATTCCGGGAATCGGTCATAATCTTCAAGAGCATTCAGTGGTTTTGATAAAAGGCGGAAAAGTTAAAGATTTGCCCGGTGTTCGTTATCATATTGTTCGCGGCGTTTATGATGCCAGCGGCGTTGAAGGACGAAAACAGAGCCGAAGTCTTTATGGTGCCAAGAAAACTAAAAAATAATAAAAACAGCTTTTTAGCTTGTAGCTTCTTAGCTTTTTAGGTTTAAAGAAACTACAAGTTAAAATATTTTTCTAAAAAGCTAATAAGCTAATTCCTAATAAGCTAAATTTATGAGAGGAAAACAATCTATAAAAAGAAAAATTTTACCGGATATCAAATATAATTCGTTAAAGTTGGCGAAATTTATTAACTATATAATGGAAAGGGGAAAGAAAACAACGGCCCAAAAAATAGTTTATGGCGCGTTGGATATTTTGGCCAAACAAAACAATAAAGAAGGTTTGGAAGTTTTCAATCAAGCCATGGAAAATATTTCTCCAATGGTTGAATTAAGATCT
>JAQUOF010000001.1 GCA_028717225.1 Patescibacteria group bacterium | reverse complement strand
CGATATATGGAGCTTTTATTTTAAAAACATCTCTTTCGTCCATCTGCCAGCCGTTTTTTTGAAGAATTTTTATTATTTTTTTAATCTTCAAAAGATGAGATGCTTGCAATTCTTTTAAAACGGAATTAAGTTTCTTATTTTTCAAATCAAATCCGTAACCCAAAAGATGCAGATGTTTGTCTTTAAAATGAGTATAAATTTCCACGCCGGTGATAACTTTAACTTTTAATTTTTTGCCTTCTTCTTGAAATTCTTTTATCCCGTCAATTCCATTATGATCAGTCAAAGATAAAAGATTAAAACCGGATTGTTTGGCTTTTTTCATCAAATCTTGAGGCGAATAAACGCCGTCAGAATAATAAGAATGTAAATGTAAATCAATCATATAAATTAGTTTAAATAAGCAATAATTTTTTTATTTTTTCCTCCGCTTGTTTTAATAAAATTTCAATTCCTTTGGCTTTATTCTCTTTATTTGATTCAACCAGGGCTAAAATCGCCGCCATTTCCAAAATTTTTCTGATTTCAAAATAAAGCAAACGAATTTTAATTTTTCTATCTTCCAGCTCCTGCTTTGTAAAATAATTTTTAAAAAATAAATTTCTTATTTCCTGTGATTGTTTTTTTAATTTTGGCGCGTAATAACGGAACATCGAATCGTTTTGGGCCAAGAATCCGCCCACATCTTCTAAAGGATCGCCCCAAAAAGCATAGCTGAAATCTATAATTTTAAATTTTTTATTTTGAGAAATAATATTCCCCCAATGCAAGTCTCCATGAACCAGGCCAAAATTATTTTTAAAAATTTCTTTATTTTTCTGCCTGAATTGCCAAAGTTGTTTAAGTAAAAAACTGAATTCTGGATAAAAATCTTTGGCGCATTTTCTGACTAAAAAATACCAATGCCGATATTCCCATTTTTCTTTTTCTAAAGTTTTAATCGGCAGAAAATCGGGTTTTTCGGATGAAATATTATGCATTTTTTTCAGACAACGAACAATCGGCTTGATTAAATTTATTTGATTATTAATTTTTCCCTGAGCCATTAAATTTTCCAATGAAAAACCGGGTGTTTCCAAATAAAAATATATATTTAGAGACGGATCATAATCTAAAAAATGGGGAATATTTTGCTTAAAGCCCTTGCTTTTTAACCAGTTTAAAGTTTTCCATTCCCGATACGGTATGTCTTGTCGACGATGAATTTTAGCTCTGATATTTTTTATTCCGTGATTTGTTATTAAGGTATATTTTAAGCTCATATTGCGGTATTTTCCGCAAAAATTTCTGACCAATTCTATCTGAAGGTCTAGTAATTTTTCGCCCTTAGTTAAAAAATTTTTTCTTCTTTTTTGAAAAAGAAGAAGCATGTGTTTTTTATCCAAAGATTTTTTGGTGCTAAAAATGCGAGGCAATTTGATAAAAATCATAGATTAGCTTATTAGGAATTAGCTTTTTAGCTTCTTAGAAATTAACTAATTAGCTTCTTAGGAATTATTCTCTAATGCCTAAAAAGCTAAGAAGCTACAAGCTAATAAGCTTATTTAGATGTATAACCGGAAATTTTAAACTTAAAACCAAATCCTTCGGTGCTCGGTTTATATGGAATCTCAACAAATAATTGTCCTGAATTATTTTTCTTGAAAAAAATCGGTGACCATCGATTGGTTTCCGCCAAAAGTGCTAATTTTAAATATTTTCCATTTGCAAAATCAGATTGTTTTAAAAGCTGCAGAAAATAACTAATTAAACTTTCCGATTTAGTGATTATTTTGAGCTTTCCTTTTTTATATTGATAATCACATTGCCCTTTTTGATGATAATTGCCAAATTTGGAAAAACGCAATAAACTCATTGCATCCCAACCGAATTCTCCCAGCCAATATTCTATATATATGGAAGGCAATTCGCAAAGATAAAAATTATTGTATTCATCAAAAGAAAAACCCAAAGGATGAGTATTTTTGTTTCTTTTTTCAAACGCGATTTTAATCAGCTTAAAAAGTTCTTGCGGCTGTTTTGCCAAAAATTCTTTATCTTTATGATTTTCAAAATATTCTTTGGCGAATTTTGAAAATTCTCCCGGTGCGTATTCCCAATAACCCTTTAAAGAAGGTAGTAATCTGGCAGTTCCCAAATCATCAACCACGTGCAAAACATCATAAATATCCATTCCGTTTTTCAGTTTAAAAATAGCGTCTCGCCATTTAATTGCTTTTTCCAATTCTTTTAATTTAATCGCCTTATTCATTTCGTCTTCAAATTCCAAAACCATAGAATTGAAATCAGCTGCCATGACTCTTTCTTTATAAGGCCTTAATTTTACTGTTTTAAAAGCTTGGCGATGCGCCTGTCTGATTAATCCGGATCTCTGATATTCAAAAGCCAAATCAATAATTGTGCGATAATAATTTTCCGCTTTTTCTTTTATTTCACGGCTTATTTTAGGAATCAAAAAAACAATTTTTTTCAAATCAAAAGCACTTTGCTCTATCATTTCTAAGCTCCACCACGGCTTGGCCGAAGCCCACCAATATTGATCACTGGACAAGGCCTTATCCAATCTGTCTCTGATTTCTTTATAATTAGCCGTACTTTTATCCAATTTTAAAACCAAATCAATTACAAAATAAGTAAATTCCCACTGATGATTATGAATCGGATTCTCCGGATTTTGCCAGAGAGTGAATGGGTGCTGTTTTTCTTTTTCCAGCCAAAAATCCTGCTCTTCCGAGCTCCATGTGCAATCTCGGGGAATAATTTTTTCATTATTTATGGAAAAATTTTTAATCAATTCTGAAACAAAAACTTTTTCAATTTTTTTATCCTGATAAATTTCAAAAAGTAAATTTTCCAAACCCGGGCGATGATGACCAAAAGTTTCACTGTCCATTACCGTCAAAAGATAACGGTCTTTTTTAATTTCATCACCGATTTCGCTGATTAAAGATTTAAAATTTCGGCAAATGGCCGAGAGAATCAGATTACTGATTCTTTTATCGCGAAAAATAATTTTCAAATGATTCAATTTTTGAATCGGATAAATTTTTTTAAAATCCGGCTTTTGCGGCGAAGCCAATTCTTCGGCAATAATCCATTTAAAACCGCATTCTTCCACGACTTTTGCCACCTTTTCGCTGTATGCCAATTCGGGAGAAAAAAATCCTTTCGGCCGCCAATATTTTCCAAAATATTTTTTATTGGTTTCATTATTCAAAAGAATTTGCCTTTTGATTTCTTCTTTGGGCAATAAAGGCAAAAAGGGGTGATATTTGACCCCTCCGGTAAATTCAATTTGGCCGCGTTTGGCAAAATCTTTTATTTGCTCAATCACATCTTGATAGCCGTTTTTTGCCAATAATTCGGTCAATCCGGCACTGATATTAATGGTAATTTTCGCCTTGGAATTAAGAGCCAAGCCGCTGATTATTTTGCGATAACTTTCATTGACTATTCGCTCTAAAATATCCAATTGCTGGCTTGACGGCTGATAAAAATGTAGAAAAATAGCCCATTTCATATCAATATTATATCACTATTTTAGAAAAATAAAAAGTCAAGGGCTGATAAAATATCAGTCCTTGACTTTTGAATAAAAAATTTAACTTTTTTTATTTTCCACTATGATCCCGTAAATTGCGGCGCATTTTTTTAATTCCTCTGCGTAATCATTTTCATTAATTTTTAACGCATTTGTATATTCTTTTGATAGAGATTCCTTGGCTTGCCATAAAATTTCCGGTTTAATTTCTATTGGCATTCGTTTATCAATGGCATAATCTTCTATTTTTTTGGGCGATGCCAATATCGCCATTCTTAAATTTTTCATCAAAGGCATATTGCAATGCCTCTTGAAAACTTATCTCTACTCCTACTTTCAAGGCTCCTTCCGCCATCTCTTCCGCATCCTTAAAACGAAGTTCAGAAATAAGTTCTCCAACTTCTTTCTGAAGAATCTCCTTTTTCTCTTCTTTAGAAAGTTCTTGTTCTAAAATTTCCATATAATTTTTATTAATTATCTTATATTTTTATAATACTCCTTTTTAAGGAATTTGTCAATTCCTGCTTTTGGGCTTATTTTCTCATTTTTTTAACTATTTTGCGATATAAAATTACGTATTTTTTGGCCGGTAATTTCCAGGAGTATGATTCTCTCATTGCTTGACGGACTATTTTTTGCCAAATATTTTTTCTTTTATAATTTTCCAAAGCCCTGGCAATGGTAAACAACAAATCCTGAGGTTGATAGGTGGAAAGAACAAAACCATTGCCATGTAATGTTTGTGGATTATAATCAACAATCGTATCAGAAAGTCCACCCACTTCATGGACAATCGGTATTGAGCCATAACGCAAACTGATCAGCTGTGAGATTCCGCAAGGTTCAAAACGCGACGGCATTAAATAAAAATCCGAAGCGGCATAAATTTTCCTTTCCATATCTTCTTTAAACGGATAAAAGAATAATAATTTTTTGGGGTATTTTTTGGCTTTTTTCCTGAAAAATTCCGTATAATTTTCGTCTCCACTGCCGACAATGGCTATTTGGAGGTTTAATTTCAAAAGAAAATCCAAAATTTGAATAATCAATTCAAAGCCTTTTTGTTCGGACAAACGATTTGCCAACCCGATTAAAGGAATTTTTGGATCAATTTTCAAACCGAATTTTTTTTGAAGAATAATTTTATTTTCCACTTTTTTCTCCAAAGAATTGGCGCGATAATTGACATAAAGGGCCGGGTCAAAACGAGGATTAAAAACCGTATAATCTATGCCGTTAATAATACCGTAAATATCTTTTGATCTTTGCTTTAAAAACGAATCCAATTCACAACCGAATTGCGGGGTTAGAATTTCTTGAGCATAGCGCTCGCTGACCGCATTAATAACATCTGCGTAGAAAATTCCTCTTTTCATAAAATTCACATTTTGCAGCTCCTTGGCGGTATTGGGCAGCGGATTTTTCCCATTATCTCTTTTTTCTTTTGGAATTTTCCACCAATCAGTCGGCGATTGCCAATTTAAATTATGAATCGTCAGCAAAGTGCCGACATTTTTTAAATCAGGATCTTTTCTATATTTTGTTTTTAATAAATAAGGAACCAGTCCGGTATGCCAATCATGAACATGAAAAATTTGCGGATTAAATTTTAAAATTTTAACCAATTCTATGGCCGCCAAATTAAACAGATAAAATCTCAGACCGTTATCCGGATAGTCATAAATTTTTTCTTTATATCTGGAGCCGAATAATTTTTCTTGGCAGACAAAAAAAACCGGATATTTATCCGGAGAAATGATTTTTTTAAAACCAACTTGATAATTTTTGCCGGCCAGTTTAATGGATATTTTATAAGGCAAATTTTCAATTGGCCAGTTATTTTTTTTAATTATGCCGTAATAAGGAGTAATGACAATCACTTTATATCCCAAACGATAGAGAGAACGCGGCAAATATCTGATTACTTCGCCTAGTCCGCCGGTTTTAGAGTATGGCGATACCTCGGCGCTAATATGAACAATTTTAAGATTTTTTTTCATATTTACCCTTTTAAAATTAATCCAAAAAATTATTCATTTGCGCGCCGGCAATAGCAATTGCCAAAGCGTCAGCCGCATCATCAGGTCTGGGAATTTCCTTGAGTCTAAGCACTAATTTGACCATTTTTTGAATTTGCTGTTTTGAGGCCTGGCCATAACCGGTTAAAGCTTGTTTAACTTGCAAGGGCGTAAGTTCGCAAACCGGGACGTTGTTTAAATCAGCGGTTAAAACTATCACCCCCCTCGCTTCCCCGACTTGAAAGGCCGTTTTAACATTTTTGGCAAAATAAATTTTTTCTACGACAATTTTTTCCGGTTTATATTTTTTAATCAAAATTTTAAGTTCATTAAAAATTTTAGACAATCTTTTTGAAAAAACAGCCTTAGACGAAGTAAGGATGCAGCCGTAATCTATGGCTGACCACTTGTTATTGCCTTCTGTTCTAATTACTCCGTAACCGGTAGTGGCCACGCCCGGATCTATGCCTAAAATAATCATAAGCTAAATGCTAATCACTACGAATTATTAAACGAATAGTTACGAATTTGTAACGATTCACATTTTAATTATTCAACATTAGAATAACACTCTTCAACGTCCTGGTCGTCTTCAATTTCTTCAATAATAGTTTCCAATTTTTTTTGAATTGATTCATCCACACTAATCGGGTCCTTGGCAACCCATTCTATATCGGCATAATCTATTTTTATACTTTCCTTTTCCAGGCCTTCTTTGATTTTTTGTAAATTTTCTGATTTACAATAAATCATTAACCCGTCATCTTCGGGTTTAACATCATCAACCCCTAAATCAATAATTTTTAATTCCAAATCATCTAATTTTAAGCTGCTTTCCGGTGAGATAGAAGCTCTAATCACTCCCTTTCTTTCAAACATCCATAAAACTGAATTTTGACCGCCCAATGAGCCGTTATATTTATTAAAAATACGTCTCAAACTGCCGGTGGTTCTATTTTTATTATCAGTTAAGGCCTTAATCACAATCATTGTTCCTTCCGGGCCAAAAGCTTCATAAATAACCTCTTCAATTTGTTCTCCTCCTAATTCCCCGGTTCCCTTTTTGACGGCCCTCTCAATATTTTCTTTCGGCACATTGGCTTGTCTGGCCTTTTCCATAGCCAGGCGAAGCTTAAAATTAGTGACAGGATCACCACCGCCTTCCCGGGCAGCAATAGTAACGGCATGCGCCATTTTAGTAAAAACATTGCTTTTTTTAATATCTAAAGCCCCTTTAAAATGTTTTAATTTTGCCCATTTGCTATGTCCACTCATATTGGTTTAATTTAATATTTAATATTACAATATTATAGCATAATTTAAATTATAGACAATATTCGTTGTCCGTGTTAAAATGATACTATGTTAATATGTTTTAATGATTAATTTATGCCCGCCTAATTTTTTTTAAATCTGGGTGGGGTTAAAAATTACATTAAAAAGTCGCTCAAAATCAATTACATTAATAATAAAAAATAAATTTAAGCGGATATGACTATTTTAGACGATTTAAAACAAATTAAAAAAATAGACAAATCAAAAATGGCTGATTTTATTGCCGAACTTCCGGAACAATGTCTGACGGCTTATGAGCAAGCCCTAAAAATATCTCTGCCAAAAGATTATCGCGAAATTAAGAATATTATTATCTGCGGCATGGGAGGATCGGCTATCGGCGGTGAATTGGCCAAAGATTTGGTTCAAAATCAAATTACTGTCCCGATTATTATTAATCGCGATTTTAATTTGCCAATTTTAGTTAATGAAGAAAGCTTGGTAATTCTGGTAAGTTATTCCGGTAATACTCAAGAAACCATCAGCTGCTTTAATCAAACCTTGATGACAAAAGCAAAAACTTTTGTCATCACCAGTGGCGGCGAATTGGAAAAACTGGCGAAAAAAGAAAACTGCCCCATTTTTAAATTCAAATATTTAGCGCCTCCCCGGGCTTCTCTGGCTTATTTATTTATGCCAATCTTGGTTATTTTTGAAAAAATGGGTTTAGTAAGTTTAAAATCATGGCAAATTCCCGAGTCCCTAAAAGAACTTCAAAAAATCAATAAAAATTTTAAACCCGAAACATTAACGGAAAAAAATAAAGCTAAATTCTTGGCTTATTCGGTTTTTGACCGTTTGCCGATTATTATCGCTCCGCCCCATTTTTCTTCTTTAGCCAATCGCTTAAAAAATCAATTGGCTGAAAACGGAAAAAATTTCGCTTTTTCAGAAACTTGGCCGGAAATTTTTCATAATTTTATTGAAAGCCGCCTGCCATTGCGGATGGAAGATGATCTTATTTATTTATTTTTGGAAGACCCAAATCAAAATAAAGAAACTACAAAATCTTTAATATTTTTTCAAAATTCATTAGAGGAAAAAAAGAATTACAAAGAAACGATTTCTCCTTTTGGCGAAAATTATTTCACTCAATTTTTATCTTTTATTTTAATAAGTGATTGGTTGAGTTTCTATCTGGCTATTTTAAATCAATCTGATCCCACGCCGGTTGAAAATATTAATTGGTTAAAAAAACAATTATAATGCGAGGACTGCGAACTGTATATTCTTATATAATAAAAAATTGGTCCTGGCTCAGTTACTGGGTCGTTTTTAGTTTTAGTTTTATTATATTTCTTTATATTATCCTGGTTCCACCCGGTATTATATGTCCGGACGGATTTTATCATACTAAAATGGCTTTGATGTTAAAAGAAGGTAAAATAATTCAAGATTTTCCCTGGATGCAGTCTACAATCTTCAAAAATCTTTATATTGATCACCACTTTGGCTATCATTGGCTGTTGGTCCCCTTTTTATATTTGCCAACCCCGAATAACTTAGATGCTCTCTCTGCCGAAATTGATCCTTTGATTAAGGCAAAATTGGCCATTGTCTTTTTCGCTTCACTTGTATTTTTAATAATTTATTGGTTTTTACGCTCTCTTAAAACCAAACAACCTTTATTTTGGACCTTACTTGGTTTTCTAGTCGCTCCATTTTTAATTCGACTTTCTCTGGTTAGAGCGCCGGTAATTTCAGTAAGTATTTTAATCTTAGGTTATTATTTTATCTTAAAGAAAAAATATTTGCTTCTTTTGTTGCTTTCTTTCTTGTATGTTTGGATTTATGGCGCTTGGCCCCTGATTCTCTTGGTAACCTTTATTTATTGTTTTGCCGGGGCAATGAAAAAACTTACCGACCAATGGCCGGCAATAAAGAGTAAGTCGTACGACATAGAACCTAAAACACTAAATACAAAAAAACATTATGTGTTATGTGCTATACGTTCTATGTTTAAGAGTTTTTTCACTAGAAATAATATTAAATTGCTTTTGGCTTGTATTTTGGGATTAGCGGCTGGCTTAATTATTAATCCTTATTTCCCTAAAACCATTTCTTTCTATTGGTTTTATATCATTAAAATAGCAATTTTTAATTATCAAAATATAATTGGCGTTGGAGCCGAGTGGTATCCTTATCCCTTGGATAGTTTGGTTCTTTTCAATCTTCCGGTCTTTATTCCTTTTTTAATTTCTATATCATGGTTTTTTGTTTTCATAAAAAAACAAAAGAAAACCGGCTGGTTTCTTTTTTTACTTTCAATATTTTTCTTTTTCTATACTTTAAAATCCAGGAGAAATATAGAATATTTTATTCCGACAGCGATTATTTTTTGCGGATTTATCTTCACTCAAATAGCTAAAAAAATAAACTGGCCGAAAATCAAAAATCAATTTAAAAAATATTTTCAAGGGCCAGATAATATATTCTATTTTATAATTACCCTATTTTTCGTCGTTTTCTTCGGCTATTTCTCGGTTGATTGCATCAGCCACGGGATTTACGAAGAAAGACAATCTCAAATTAACAATCCTTCCATAAGCCATCTTCAAAGGGCTTCTTTGTGGCTTAAACAGAATAGCCAACCGCAGGAAATAGTTTTCCAGAGTAATTGGGATATTTTTCCTCAATTATTTTATTTTAATGACAAAAATTATTATATTAACGGTTTAGATCAAACTTTTATGTATGAAAATGACAAGGATTTATATAAAATTTGGCTAAATTTAACCTCTGGAAAAACAGATCCGAATGAAGTCGCGAAAATAATTAAAGAAAAATTTAATGCTTCCTATATTCTTTTAGATAAAAATAATAAAGAATTCGCCAATTTGCTAAAAAGATCAAAATTAGAAAAAACCTACGAAGACAATGAGTCGATTATTTACAGATTGGCAGAGATTTCTCCCGCCATATAATCCTGTGATTATAAACTAAAATATGATAAATAATAAAAAGATTATTGTAGTAATGCCTGCTTATAATGCGGAGAAAACCTTAGAAAAGACATACAAACAAATACCCCTTAATATTGTTGATGATGTAATCTTGGTTGATGACAAAAGCTTGGATCAAACGATAAAAAGGGCAAAAGAATTGGGAATTAAAACTTTTATTCATAAAGAAAACAAGGGATATGGCGCTAATCAAAAAACTTGTTATGAGAAAGCCCTTGACTTGGGAGCTGATATAATAATCATGCTTCACCCTGATTATCAGTATGATCCTCGCTTAATTACGGCCATGAGTTCTTTAATCGCCGAAAATGTTTACGATACTGTTATTGCTTCCAGAATTTTAGGAGGCCGGGCCGTAAAAAACGGGATGCCTGTTTATAAATATATTTTTAATCGAATTTTAACTTTGATAGAAAATTTAATGATTGGCGAAAAAATTTCCGAATATCATACCGGTTATCGAGCTTTTTCCAAAAAAGTTTTACAAAATTTGCCTTTAGAAAAAAATTCAAATAATTTTATCTTTGACAATCAAATGCTTCTGCAAATTTTATTTTTCGGCTTTAGAGTTGGAGAAATCAGTTGTCCCACCAGATATGAAAATGATTCTTCGTCTATTAATTTTTGGCAAAGCCTAAAATATGGATTGGGAGTTTTAAAAACTTCTTTCCAGTATGTGTTGGCTAAAAATAAAATGTTTAAAATATCTATTTTCAGTAAAAATGAAAGAGCGATATAAAAATTTCTTATTAATCATAAAAAATAAGTCGGCGGCCAATGGCTGGTGGCTATTTTTATTTTTAATTTTATTATTTTTTCACTGCGCTCGCCTTCCTGACAGCGATGAGGGAATTGTTTTAAACGGGGCTTGGAATTTAATAAATCACAGACAGCTATATATAGATTTTTTTGAATTTATTTCTCCGGGAAGTTTTTATTTAATTTTTTGGTTTTGGAAAATTTTTGGCATTCATTATTTTGTTGCTAAATTTTTGGCCGTTATAATCGTTTTTTTAAGTTCAATTGGAATATATAAAATTACCCAAACAGTCTCGAAAAATAAAGTTAATCGCTTTTTCCCCTTGATTTTCATCATTACTTCCATTTATTGGCCGATTATTAATCATAATACTTTTAATATATTATTTATTATTTGGGCTGTTTATTTTTTTATTAAAGGACTTTCTGATTATTCAAAAAATAATTTGATTATAAGCGGCTTATTGACCGGTTTGTCTATTTTATTTTTACAACAAAAAGGGATTGTGTTGCTTCTGGCCCTATCGTCATTTTTGGTTATATCCTTAATTAAAGAAAAAAAATATTTATTATTAAAATTAAATTTTTATTTTCTCGCTTTTTCCTTTTTACCCCTTTTGTTTTTGCTAAAATGGCCCTTAAAAACATTATATGAAAATTTAATTGTCTTCCCTATTTTTAATTATACGGAAACAGCCAAAATGCCATTTTATTTATTTACAATTTTTTTAATTGTCTTATTGTTAATGATATGGCTTTTTAAGAAAGAGAAGTCTAAAAAAATTTGGCTATTATTATACGTTCAGTTCTTCTTGCTATTGTCCACCCTGCCTCGTCCTGATTTCTATCATATCTCCTTAATTTTATTCCCTCTTTATGTTCTAATACCCATATCTTTAGAAAAATCAAAACCCATTGATCTTTCTAAAAAAATTATTTATTTAATAATATTATCGGCTATTTTGGCAATCATTTATCCCTCAACAATATTTATTTGTTTTCGAGATCTTTTCGGCTCAATAAGAAATAACAAACTTATTTCTTATGTAAAAAATAATTGCTCTGGTCCCTATTTATATGCAGGCCCCTTTATCCCCGAAGTTTATTTTGAAACAGAAAAAATCAACGCCACTCCATATTCTTTTTTAATCACAAGATTGCATACCCCTGAGCAATTTTTAGAAGCAAAGAAGTCGCTTGAAAAATATCAACCGACCTGCGCTGTCTTAGATTATAAAATGGTGGCTAAATTTAATTATGATAAAAATAATCCGGTTGACAATTATATTTTAAATAATTATGAACCAACCTTTCAAGAGGGAGACACTTATGTTTATAGAATTTTGCCTGCCGATTTATAACGAAGAAAAAATTTTAAAAAACAATGTTCTGAAACTATTAAATTATTGCGATAGTCAAAATTTTAATTTTGATTGGCAAATAATCATCCTTAATAATGGTTCAACGGATAATTCTGAAAAAATTTCTCAAGAATTGCAAAAAAAATATCCTCAAAAAATAAAAATAGAGAATATTCAACAACCCGGCCGAGGACAGGCCTTAAAAAAATATTGGCAAAAAGGACAAGCGGATATTGTGGTTTACATGGATATTGATTTAGCTGTTTCCCTAAACAATATTCATACTTTAATTAACCCCCTGATTAAAGAGGGATATGACTTGGTGATTGGCTCCAGATTATTGCCGGCCTCTAAAATAGAGAGATCATTCATTAGAAGTTTAAGTTCAAAAAGTTACAATTGGTTGTCTAAAATATTTTTTAATCACCACCTGTCTGATATGCAATGCGGGTTTAAGGCGATTAAAACTGATGTTTTTAAAAAAACCGCGCCTTATATTAAAGATAATAAATGGTTTTTTGACACGGAATTGATTATTTTTACCAAATATTTTAATTATAAAATAAAAGAAATACCTGTTAACTGGCAAGAGAATAGATATGATCAAAGAAAAACCAAGGTCAACATATTAAAAGACAGCATCACTTTTATGCTAAATTTAATAAAATTAAAAATGCGGCTCTACAAAATCCGCAAATAAAAAATAATTAAAAAAAACTAAAACCCTCTCATTGTGAGAGGGTTTTAGTTTTTTAAACCAAGATTCTTTAATTATCTCCTGTTTCCCCAGAATTGGGTATTACTCCCCACGGCTCTGTTGCCGCGGGTTTTTGTGAAACCGGAGCTTTTAATGAATTAAGAAGGAAGAGAGTAATCGCGTAAGACAAAACAATGATTACTAGCCCCACCACCGCGCTAAGCATTAAAGCTTTAGCTTGGCCGATTTTCTTTTCATCGCCACCTGAAGTCATCCACATTACTCCGCCAGCTATTAATAAAATTGTTAAAATTAATCCACATAATCCGAGGACAATCTTGGCAATTCTACCTATAGAAGTCGGTAAATCAGTATTTGACTTAAGATTGGCTTGCTGACCGGTTTGATTCAAAAGTTGTAAAGAATCTGGCTCCTCGGCCAAAACATTAGGCCTGACTATATTCAGCAGCCATATACTGATTAAGAATACGGCTATCAGTAGAATACAATAAACCTGGCGTTTTTGGTCGAGCTTTCTCATATTCAATTTCACTTATTAATTAGTGAGAACGTCCTGTGTTATTCTTGCGGTAAGATAACTGGCGACAGCATAAGCTAAGACAACGATAACGATACCGACTACGCCGGCTACCATTAATTTCTTGGCTTCGGCAATTTTGGTTTCATCGCCGCTGGAAGTCATCCATTTAAAACCACCAGCAATAATAATGATCGTGCAGACTAAACCCAAGAAACCCAAAACGATTTTCATTATTCTACCCATTGCGGTAGGAAGCTCGGTGTTTGAATAACCAGACGCATTCTGGAAATTAGACAAACCATTATTTAAGTCTTGAGCTTGAGCGGTAATTGGAAGAACAACTAAGCCTAAAAATAAGGCTAAAGTTATTGCTAATAAATATTTTTTCATTTTATTTCCTCTTTCGTCCAACCTTTCAAGTAGGACGATTTATTAAAACGACCTTGAAATTAATATTTAATTAAAGACTAACCAATAATTATTAAAACACTTTTAAGGGGTTTTGTCAAGGTTGCTGTGGAAAACCTCTCGCAACCATTCCTTTCAATAAATTATTTTACCAATAGAGCTGTTTCTATTTATTCAAGAAAGCTTTTAACAGAAACTCTACTATTGCATAGCTTAAAAATATAAAGGCCATGCCAATAACCGCCCAAACAATGGCGTTTTTACCGGTCTTTATTTTGTCCGGACTGCCACCTGAAGTCATCCAAGTAAATCCGCCATAAACAAACATCACTAAAGCGATAACACCGACAAATCCCAGGATATATTTTAAAACATCGCCGATAATAACCGCCGGAGATCGATGACCTAAGGGTTGAGGCAATTCTAATTCGCTTTCAGATGTAACCGCACTAGTTGCGCTGTTACCCTGAGCATGAACCAAAACAGGGCTAATCAGAAATAAAAAGTTAGCCATTAAAAAACCTGAAATTAAGAAAAAATAAAATTTTTTAGTCATATACCAAAATTATTAAGATTTTTAAGTTATTTATAACGCGAAAAATTTTACTATAATTTTACATACCTTGTTGATTAATTTTCTTTTTGTTTACAGCAAATAGTTGTAGCGCCCGGACATTTGCCTTTTGTACATTCAAATCCCGTTACGTCGCCGTCTTTATAAGTGTTATATCTGGAACCTATTTCAACGCACAAACCGTCGTCCGGTTGAGAAATTGTACATTTTTTTTGCGACAAATAACCTTCTACATGGAGAGATTGCATTAACATTTGAACAATTACATAAGCGCTTAAAACTATAGCCATGCCAACCACTGCTCCCATAATAATAGCTTTGCCCTTTTTAACTTTTTCTTCAGAACCGGCCGAAGTCATCCACATTATTCCGCCGAAAATAAACAAAACCAAAGCAATCACGCCTAAATATTTTAAAATTATATTGGCAATATTCAACCCAAGTCCCAAAAAATCATTAGTCGTGCAATCGCCACAACAAGCGCAAATTGGTTGATTGATTAATCCGCCAACATGGCAATTATTAGCTTTGTTTGAACCCTGACATGTACAATCGCAATTTTTCCCTTCTCCTTCCGGTTTACAATCACAATGCGAAATCAATTTTCCGGCCGTTGTTCCCCCGGCTATTGAAGTGTCTTTTACGCCGATCACTCTTTCAAAACACGAACCATTTTGTGTTGCTTCTGGCGTACATTCTGCCTTGGCAAAACCATGAATGGAAATTAAAAAAATAGCAGCAAAAATTATAAAGATTATTTTTTTATTCTTAATTTGTAGTATTCGCATAAAGTTATAAATTTGCCCGCAGACAGGCTAAAAAATTATTTTTGTAAAGTTAAATTTACTTTTTGAACGCAATAATCAAGAGCTTGTTTCATTTCTTTGGTTCCGGTTAAAACATTTTTTACCATTTCTTTGAAAGCTTCTTCCACCAAAGAATAATTGTTTCCTCTATACCAAGTTTGAGCCGTTAGCACGCCCTTAACAAAAGGGGCTAAATCAAAATCTTCCAATTGAAATTGAATTAAAGAACGAATAGCTGTCGGGTGTTTGGTTTTTTCCAAAAAAGTTTTATTATTCGCTTCTTCAGTGGCATATAAAAGGAAAGCCCAAGATTCGGACGGATGAGCGGTTTTTTTAGAAATCGTTTCTATAGAATAACTGGCAAGATTAACCTCTTTTAATGAGCCCTGAGGTTGCGGCGCTTTAATAATGTCAAAATTTAATTTAGGCGCTTTTTCTTTAATAGTTGGTAAAAAATCAGAATAACCAAACAAGAAGGCGGTTTTTCCTTGAATAAAAGCATCTAAAGAATTCGGCATTTTTTCGTTCCAACAATAAATTTCTTTGCCTGGCGTGGCAAAATCAGTATAAAATCTTAAAACATCTTCTCCCGGAAAATAACTCAAACCATTCTCATCAAGAGCAGACTGATTAAAGGACGCTTGACCGTTTTCATTAATCATTGACATGCCCTTTTGGAGCATTAAAAGAGATAAAATATCGGGCAGATTGGTGACATTATCAATCCCGCCCAAGGCCGCGCCTGATTGAATAAAATTTCCATCCTTATCGCGGAAAGTTAAAGATCTGATATCGTCGGCAAATTCTTGCCAATCAGCCGGTGGATTGGCAATATTGGCATTATTTAAAAGTTCTTTGTTATAATAGAGAACCAAAATATCAAGTGATAAAGGCAGGCCATAAAGTTTATTGTCAATAATTACATCCTTTGGCACTGTGTCCACATATTTTTCTTTCAATTCTCTTAAAGTGGGAGTTTTCTTTTTTTCTTCAATAACTTTTGTTTCTTTTTTAAAGGTTCCGGTAGTTACCTTTCTTGCCAGAGATAATTCATCAGGAATATTCAATGGTGAAATTTTAGTTTGATATTTTCTTAACCAAGTATTGGGAATGGAAAAAAGATCCGGCCCTTTATCTTCAGCCCAAGCTTCAAGTAAGGCCTGTTCATATTCTTCCGGCCTGATTAATTTATAAGTAATGGAAATATGAGGATATTTTGCGTGAAATCCATTAATTATGTTTTCAAAATCGCCTTGGTCATCTGTTGTTCGCCAATAAACCAAATCAATCGGCTGAATTTTTTCGGCCAATTTTTTAGGAGTACCTGCGCAGCCGAAACCAGTGGTTATCATTAAAATACCAACTAAGAATACGACTGTTGATTTTCTATATTTTAATATTTTAGCAAACATAACCTGTCTTTTTTTATTATACCAATTATTAATGTATCCTTAAAAATACCATTTAAATAAAGCTTCTATTCCATAAGTAAGAATAACGAAAATAATAGTAAATAATATAACAAATAAAGGTTTTCTTTTATCCCATTTTGAGAGATTTGCTCCTGCTTTTTTTAATTCCTCTAAGATTTCCTCTGAAATTTTAGGATTCTTAATTCGTATTATAGCGGTACCGATAATTACACCAATTATAGTAAATATATTGGCTAAACCTAATAATCCATATATCCATGCTTTTTTTCTAAACACCAACTTACCTGCTACTAAACCAGAAACATAAGATAAAATAATCAGTAAGAAAAAAAGTGGAACCTTAGGAATATTAGTGGTAGCAGAAGCTAAAATAATTTTAAATGGCGTACCCTTTTTCATCCAAAGATCATCTACTAAATATTTTGCAGGGGCATTTTTTATTTCTATTTTTGTGTAAGGAACTTTTTCTGTTTTTATATTTCCATAAAAATCTTTAAGTTCTTCAGGTATAAAGAAAGAATTTTGCTGCCAATAGCTCGTTTCGGTGTAGGACTTTATTTTCTGGTAAATCGTTGGTTTAACAGATCCTAAGACTCTAATTTCAATCGGAATCTTTGTACTTTCATAAACAGAGGTGGGATATAAAGGAAAATATATTTTATTTTTGGGAGTAGGAAAGGTTATAAAAACCCCTCTTTGTTCTTTTTCTGATTCTAATTCTGGTATAGCTACTGTAAATTCTTCTAATGTTCCATTATTATTACCCATTATATCCTTAGCTGTGCCATCATCAAAATTCCAATAACTTACCATAGAAGAAGGACAAGTTCCAAGTTTATTGGTATCACAATAACCCTTACCCTCTAAGCCATTTTGATAATGCTGCTGAATTTCTTCTATTGTAAGCGCCTTGTTATAATACGCAACTTCATCAATTTTACCATCAAACCAACGAGCATATTCGCTAGTTCCGCCAATCCACAAAGGTCCACTAGATGGAGTAATAGTGGTGGTTATAGTTTTTTGACCGTCTAATTTCCCATCTAAATAAACTTTTAAATAATTACCATCAAACGTGCCTACAACATAATGCCATTTATTAAGTGAGAAAGTTGTGTTTCCTAAAACTTCAGGCCACGATGTAGTATTACCAATAGCAAGATTTACTTTAGCGGCACCAACTCTCAATACAAATCCTTTCTGAAAAGATTCGTCTTTTCCAACAATAGTTCTTTCCCAATTATTGTCCGTGCTCTTTAAATTAATCCAGGCTTCAATTGTTAAATTTTTTGCTATGTTTAAACTCTCATTAGTACCACAATTAACATAATGATTGGTACCATCAAAATTTAAAGCTTTTCCAATTTGACCAGGTACTGATATGGGTCCCGTTTTTTCTTTTTTTATTTCTTCAATAATCTTTTCCGAATTAATCCAAGAAATAACAAAACTATAATCCTTTCCAATATATTTGTCTAAAACAGGAATAGAACCTTTTTCCACTTTAAGTCCTTTTTCTTTTAGATAATCATATAAGGCTTCTGTTTTTTTAGCAGTAATAAGTTCTATAGTCATCCCTGACTTTTCTAAATGTTCCTGAACTATTATATCTGGTTCTAAAGCTGCTGTCGTTGGATCCGCGGCTCCATATGAAGCTGAATCTCTAAAATTCTCTAAACCTGAAAAAGGAGCAGGTTGATATGTATTTCTTGTAAAGAAACTTTCAATAATTTGGGGATAAATTTGACTAGTTTTAAAAAGATCTGTTATTTCCAGTATTTTTTCTTTTGCTCTTTCTTTTATATCCGCTCCTCTTAATTCCGGCATTTTTTCTAATACATCAATAACCACATCTTCTGATGAAGCTGGAACTGGGAAAATCCAAACAGCATCTTTGTTTTTTCTATCCAGACCGATACTAACTATCATTTTTTCCAGCCCTTCTTCATAATTAATAAAAACCGTCTGATTACTTTCGTCAATCAGATCTCTTTTGTCCGGGCTCCAATCTCTCGGCAAAGTCATACCATCCGCCCTGGCAAGCAAAGGAATCGCTATTAAAATAATTAAACTCGCTAATAGAATTAAAAAATTCTTTTTCATAACGTCTATAAATTAAAAATTGGTTCTCAAAAATTTCCTTAATTCCTTATTTATTTTTTTATCTTTCAAGCCGAAAACTATATTGGCTTTTAAAAATCCGAGCTTATCCCCACAAGTATACCATTCGCCTTTAATCTCGCAAGCATAAAGCGGACGATTTTTCATTGAAATCTCCAGTCCGTCAGTCATGCCTTTTTCTTTGCCCGGCTTTGGTTTAAAATTTTCCAGTCCTTTCAATAAATCAGGAGTAACGATATAACGGCCGACAACCGCCAAATTTGAAGGCGCCTCGGATAATTTCGGTTTTTCAACAATTTCTTTAATTTGATAAATTCTGTCTTCCACTTTAATGCCTTTGATTACTCCGAATTGCTCAACTTCTTTTTTGGATACCTGGCTAACCGCAATCACCGGATCTCCGTATTTATTATAAACTTTTATCAATTGTTTTAAGCAAGGTTCTTGGCTGTCAATTACATCATCGCCGAACATAATGGCGCAGGGTTCGTTTTTAACAAATTCTTTGGCGCACAAAATTGCGTCGCCGCATCCGGCTGGTTCTTTTTGGCGGATATAAATAAAATCAGCCAATTGAGAAAGCTGATGAACGGTTTTTAGAACTTCTGTTTTCCCGGATTTTTTTAACCGATATTCCAATTCAAAATTATAATCAAAATAATCTTCCAGTGCCCGCTTGCTCTGGCTGGTAATTAAAAAAATCTGTTTGATACCGGAAGCAACCGCTTCTTCCACAATATATTGAATCGCCGGCTTATCAACAATGGTCAGCATTTCTTTCGGCTGGGCCTTGGTGGCCGGCAAAAATCTCGTGCCAAGCCCGGCAACCGGAATAATTGCTTTGGTAATATTCATAATTTAAAAATTAATTTACTACAAACTAATTTTAATAAATCTTCTTTTCCCGACCTTAATCACCATTTTATTTTTTAATTTCATTTCGCAATTCCAATCTTTAATAATCTGTCCGTCAATCTCCACCGCACCTTGCTCAATTAAACGGCGCGCTTCACCTTTACTGGAAGCAAGCTTTGTTTCTGCCAATAAATCAATTAATTTATATTTTTCTTTTTTTGATTTAAAAACCGGCATATTTTCCGGCAATTCTCTTTTCTGAAAAATTTTATTGAATTCATCTTCCGCTTCTTGAGCCGCTTTTTCACCGTGATACAATTTCGTAATTTCAAAAGCAAGGCGCATTTTAATATCTCGCGGATTGACTGATTTTTCTTCAAGCTGATTTTTTATTTTATTTATTTCTTCAAGGCTCATTAATGTGCAATCAATAAAAAGTTGAACAATGTTTTCGTCGGGTTGGGACATTATTCCTCCGAACATATCAATATTTGACATATTCAAAAAAATTCCCGTTCCTTGGCTTTTTGACATCATTTTTTCTTTTGTGATCGGATTTTCAAGTAAGGTGGTGATAAATACAAATTTTTCTTTATTTTTATATCTTTGCACCAAGGTTCTTCCGGCTAAGGCGTTGAATTTTTGATCATTTCCGCACATTTCAACATCCACATCAAGGTGCACGCTGTCAAATCCCTGCATCAGCGGATAAAAAAATTCATGCAAATAAATCGGTTTTTCTTCTTTTAATCTTTTCGCAAACATATCTCTTTCAAGCATTCTTTGAACCGTAAAATTAGACGCTAATTTAATTATCTCTTCAAAAGACATTTTTGAGAGCCAGTCGTGGTTGTAAGCTATTTCAACCGGATTTTTTTTATCATCAATGGCAATAATCGGTTTTAATTGTTTTAACCAAGTTTTTGTGTTTTTAACAACATCTTCCCGGGTTAATTGAACTCTGGCTGATGATTTGTCGGTCGGGTCGCCGATGCGGGCGGTAAAATCGCCGATTAAAATAATTATTTTGTGTCCCAATTTTCTTAATTTTTCCAAAATTATATAATTTGTCGCGTGGCCGATATGCAAAGCCGGTCCGGTTGGATCAGCCCCGATATAAATTCTCAAAGCCTTGCCGGATAAAAGTTCTTTTTTCAACTTTTCTTTTGAAGGCAAAATTTCAACCACGCTTCGGCTTAAAATTTCATCTATTAATTTTTCGTCAATAATGGTTTTCATAAAATCTATTTTAACACAGCAAAACAAAAATACAAGTATAAAATAAGCAAGTTAAAAATTTTCCCTTGCGCTGGCGAAGCGACGTTAGCGGAGCTGGGAGCGAGACTGCGCAGGGAAAATTTAAATTTCTAACAGGATTGAATAATATTTTTTCTGTGTTATAATCTCTGGTATGCCTATTTCAGGACTGACAGTTAAAAAACAACCTACTTATTGGCGATCGCAGTCAATAAAAAAAACTCCCCAAAAACCAAAAAGAAAAGTTTTGAGAGTTTCTTTTATTATAATAATTTTCTTTATTTTATTTTTAGGGGCAACAATATTCGCCGGCTTAATTTGGATTGGAAGAGAATTGCCTAACCCGAATAAATTATCAGAAAGAAATATTGCTCAAAGCACAAAAATTTACGATCGAACCGGCAAAATTGTACTTTACGAAATATTCACCAATCAAAGAAGAACATTAGTAAAACTTTCAGACATTCCACGAGACGTATCTTCGGCAACAATAATGGCTGAAGATAAAGATTTTTTCAATCATTCCGGCTTTCAATTAAAATCAATTGCCAGAGCTGTAATTATCAATGTTTTAAGAGGAGGCAAGGTTCAAGGCGGATCAACTTTGACCCAGCAATTGGTTAAAAATGCCTTTTTGTCGCCGGAAAAAACTTATATCCGCAAAATCAAAGAAATATTATTGTCTTATGAAATTGAACAAAAATACACCAAAGAAGAAATTCTCCAAATGTATTTTAATGAAATACCTTATGGTTCAAATGCTTACGGCGTGGAAGCGGCCAGTCAAATTTATTTTGGAAAATCAGTCAGAGATTTAACCTTAGATGAAGCCACTTTTTTAGCCGCACTTCCCAAAGCACCCACTTATTACTCACCATATGGCAATCACACTGAAGATTTAATGGCGCGGAAAAATTATATCTTGGATTTAATGGTTGAGGGAGGATATATTTCTCCTGAATCGGCACAAAGAGCCAAAAATATAAACACTTTGGAAAAAATTATTTCCCGACGTGAAAATATTATCGCTCCTCATTTTGTAATGTATGTCAAAGAATTATTAACCGATAAATACGGACAACGATTAGTGGAAGAAGGCGGACTTAAAGTTATTACCACTTTGGACGCGGATAAGCAAAAAATCGCTGAAGAATCTATTGAAAAATTTGCCGAAAAAAATGAAAAAACTTATGGCGCAACCAACGCCGCTCTGGTAAGTATGGATGTTAAAACCGGGCAAATTTTAGCCATGGTTGGATCAAAAGACTTTTTTAATAATTCAATTGACGGACAGGTCAATGTCGCTCTGCGCTCACGCCAACCCGGTTCTTCTTTTAAACCTATTGTTTACGCCGAAGCTTTTGAAAAAGGATTTACGCCGGAGACAATTGTTTTTGATACTGAAACAAATTTTGGTTCTTCCGGTATTGGCCAGAAAGATTATATTCCTCAAAATTACAATAAAAAATTTAATGGTCCGGTAACAATGCGCAAAGCCCTGGCCGGTTCTTTAAATATTCCCGGCGTTAAAACTCTTTATTTGGCGGGAGTAGATAATGTTTTGGATTTGGCCAGCCGAATGGGTTACACCACTTTAACCGACCGAAGCCGCTACGGACTTTCATTGGTTTTAGGCGGTGGCGAAGTTAAATTATTAGAACATGTTTCGGCTTTTGGAATTTTTGCCAGAGAAGGCAAAAAAATTCCCAATGTCGCGATTTTAAAAGTGGAAGACAATGAGGGAAAAACCTTGGAAATAAATGATTCTCATCTCTTTTTGCCCCAAGAAGTTCTCTCTCAACAATCCGCTGATTATATTAATGATATTCTTTCTGACAATAAAGCGCGAAGCTATGTTTTTGGCGAACAAAATTATTTTACCTTGCCTGATCGTCCGGTCGCAGCCAAAAGCGGCACCACTAACGATTTTAAAGACGCTTGGACAATCGGTTATACTCCTTCACTTGTCACCGGCGTCTGGGTTGGCAACAGCCGTAATACGGTAATGAAAGAAAAGGCGGATGGAGGAACAATTGCTGCGCCGATTTGGCAAAATTTTATGAAAGAAGCGCTGAAAAATACACCTCCGGAAAATTTTATTCCGCCTCAACCAATTTCTACGGACAAATCCATTCTTAAAGGAGAATTGCCTGACGAAGTTACTATTAAAATAGATAAAGCTTCGGGAAAATTGGCTACGGATTTAACCCCGGCTTCTTTTGTCGTAGAAAAAACTTTTAAAGGATATCACGACATTCTTTATTATGTTGATAAAAATAATCCTCAAGGACCGGCCCCGCAAAATCCTTCTGCTGATCCTCAATACAGCCGCTGGGAAGAAGGAATTCAAAAGTGGCTGACAGAAACGCAAAAAAATCCTTTATTAATCGCTCAACTTGCTCCAACTACTTATGATGATTTGCATGTTCCGGCCAATCAACCAACCGTTTCCATTATTTGGCCCGCCAATGGTGCTGTTAGCGAAAAGAAAACCTTAGAAGTTAAACTTGGAGCTTCGGCTCCGCGAGGAATTAAAAAAATAATTTGTTCGGTTGACAGCATACCACTGACAACCGCTTATTATTATCCTTATAAATGCGAACTGAATCTTATTGGTCTTAATCCGGGAGAACACAAGGTTGGCGCCACCGCTTACGATGATATTGATAATTCAAAAACGGAAGAAATTTTCATTACCACTACCCAATTTTTTGAGAAAAAAATAACCTGGATTTCTCCGGAAAATAATGAAATATTATGGCAAATGAATTTTCCATTAACACTTTCTGTTTTAGCACCTATCGTAAAAATAGAAAATATTAAATTTTTCGCCCAAAATTTGGAAACCAATCAGACATTTTTAATCAGCACTATTTTTACTCCTGAAACCAACGGCCAATTTGATTTAACTTGGCCAAGTACTCAGTCCGGAAAATATAAACTTTGGGTTGAAGCTGTTGATACTTCCTTAAATTCAATTCCGGCCGATGAAATAAATATTGAAGTAAAATAAAATAATTTTTTGTCAAAAAAAATACCGAGTGTTTTAAAACACTCGGTATTTTTTAAATTTATTTTTTAACTATTTTTTTCTATTACAATCATCACTTTTGGGCCATTTAAAATTTCTGTTGCTTTTTCATCTTTGGATAAATTTTCTTTTTCACCTAAAGAAAACGGCCAATCATGGATAGCATTAAAAAATATTTGATAAGAATATTTATAATTCTCACCGGCTTTAGTGCCCGAATCATTAGTAATGATTTCTTTGTCATTATATCCTTTTACCACCAACATATGATAAACCGGCCCCGGATTTTTATAATGAGGATTTTCAAGCAATCGTCCGGCGGTCGGCACAATCACTAAATTGCCCTGGGTGAGCTGATATTTTATATCATCAATATTTTTAATTGAAGTAAAATATATTTTTTGAATGCCAAAATATTGTTGAGCCGTTTTAATAATATTTTCCGAACTCAAATCATAATGTCCGCCGAAGTTATCCATTTGCCAGCTGACTGAAGATAAAATTTCTTGATCTGCCGCAGTTAAAGATAACTTTTGATTATTCAACCAATATTTGGCCATAATCAAAGCTGTTTCTTCGCAAGCTTCATTATGCAAGTCATCCCACTTGCCAAAAGGAGCTTGAGCAACAAAAGGCACGGATAAATTAACACTTGATTTAATTTCCCGAGTTTCGGGAATTATTTTATTTTCTTCAACCAAGGGCTGGGTTTCTTTGTTTACTGTTTTATTCTGTTCCGGAATAGATTGATTAATATTTATTTTTTCGGTTTGATTTGTTGCGGCCGGCACTACTTCTTTTTTTGATAAATCTTTGGGCGAAAATAACCAAAAATCAAAAACAAAAACCGTGGCAATGGTTACGAAAATAATAATTATTTTTTGAGTAATTTTGTTATTTTTTGCCATATTGAGTTTGATAATATTTTAAATATTCACCGGTTTTAATTCTTTTCCACCAATTTTTATTATTTTTATACCAATTGACTGTTATTTTTAAGGCCTCGCTGAATTTATATTTTGGTTTCCAGCCCAATTTTTTTATTTTTGAAGAATCTATAGCATAACGGCGATCGTGAGCCAAACGATCTTTAACATATTCAATAGATGACTTGTTTTTACCCAATATCTTAAAAATATTTTTAGTGATTTCAATATTTTCTTTTTCGGAATTTCCGCCAATATTGTAAATCTCACCTATTTTTCCTTTATGCAAAACCAAATCAATGGCCATGGAATTATCTAAAACATAAAGCCAATCTCTCACTTGTTTGCCATCGCCGTAAATCGGCACTTTTTTATTCTCCAATAAATTAGTGACAAAAAGCGGAATTAATTTTTCCGGATATTGAAAAGGACCGTAATTATTAGAGCTGCGGGTGATTAAAACCGGCAAATTATAAGTTTTAAAATAAGATAAGGCCAATAATTCTGCCGCCGCTTTTGAAGCGGAATAAGGGCTGGAAGGATCCAGAATATCTGTTTCTTTAAACTTGCCTTTTAAAATAGAACCGTAAACTTCATCTGTGCTGATTTGAATAAATCGGCTGATTTTATATTTTCTTGAAGCTTCAAGCAGGATTTGAACGCCTAAAATATTAGTTTTGATAAATTCTTCCGCGTCCAAAATGGAACGGTCAACATGAGTCATGGCGGCAAAATTTATAATCGCATCCGGTTTTTCGTTTTTCAATAAATTATCAATCAAATCTTTATCGCCGATGTCGCCTTTAATAAATTTATAGCGCGGATTTTTCTCAATATCTTTTAAATTTTCCAAATTGCCGCAATAAGTTAATTTATCCAGATTAATTATCTGATAATTTTTATATTTTTTTAAAATATAATGGATAAAATTTGAACCGATAAAGCCGGCTCCGCCGGTGATTAATAATTTCATATGAATTATACTTTTTGGAATACCCAAAATTTATTTAAATAAAAACGAATAAACATAACCAGCAGTGCGCTGATTACTTTACTCCAAAGATCGTATAAATTTATTTTCTCCACTAAAAATCCGAATAAATATTGATAAATTATTAAACCGAATATGGCGACAAACCAAAACTTCAGATACTGTTTTGAAATTTTAGATTCTTCATTTCTAAAAGTCCATTTTTTATTCATGGTAAAATTAATCGTTGCCCCGATAATCAAACCGATTAAATTAGCCCAAAGATAATGAATTTTAAAAAACGGAAAAAGACGGGTTAAAAAAATATAAACGGCGAAATCTAAAATCGCACAGATTCCGCCGGTAATGCAAAACTTAACAAACTGTCTGAAATGAGGATATTTTTGAATAATCGAGAGATTCCTGATTTTTTTAATAATCCTTTTCATTTATTTCAAATACTCTGCTTTATTTTTATTATGTTCTTCAATCGTTTGACTGAAAATAATCTTTCCTTCAGAAGTGGAAAGAAAACAACAATAATCGCTGTCTAAAGGATAAATCGTCGCCCTGATTGATGAGAGACCGGGATTATTAATCGGTCCTGGCGGCAAACCGCGATGGAGATAGGTATTATAAGGCGAAGGAGTGCGGGTATCATCAAAACTTAAACGCACTTTTGGAGTCCCTAAAATATAATTTATCGTGGCACAGGATTCCAGTGCCCAATTCTCTTTTAATCTTTTCCAAAAAATATCCGCCACCAATCTCCTGTCTTGATCCAGGGCCGCTTCTTTTTCCACTATGGAAGACATGGTTATAATTTCAAAAATGATCTTGTTTGATTTTTTAATGTCAGCCCTTAGCTGGTCGTCTAATTTTTTGCCGAAATTATCCAACATTTTTTTAATAATGGCTTCAGAAGTGGTGTCTTTAAAAAACTTATAAGTGTCGGGGAAAAGATAACCTTCCAAATTATTGCTTTCCGGTTGACTGGCTAAAAAATCATAAGTGGAATATAAGGTTTGGTCTTGGCTCATTTTTTCCAAAGCGGCCAAGAAATCTGTTTGAGAAACCAATCCTGCTTTTTCCAAAACAGCACCGATTTCTTTATTGGTTAAACCCTCAATAATAGTGACTGTTTTTTCTTGGGCTACGGCCTGACTGGTTAAAGATTTAATCAAATCATTTAAGGTCATTCCTTTATTTAAAGAATATTCTCCGGCTAAAAATTTATTGCGAGTATTGGTTAAAAAAGCGTATAATTCAAACAGTTTGACATTACTGATAATGCCCTTGTCTTTTAATTTGGCGGCAATGTCATTGAGTCCTTCTCCTTTTTCAACAATAAAAGTTTGAACTTGGTTTTCCGTAACAACGGGCTTTGAAGAATGATTAAAAAAGAAATACAGGCCGATTGCCAAAACGACAAAAACCAAATAACCAATGATAATTCCTTTTTTTTCCATACAAAAAAATAATTAAAGTCCCAATTTCTTATATATTTCTTTAATTGATTCTTTTAATTTTTCTTTATCGGGAGTCTCTTTTTTTAAGCGATTTTTCTCTTTGCGGATAAATTTGCAAAGACTGTAAGACAAACGTGGTTTAGTCATAAAATCATACAAGTTATTATTATGTTTTTATTATAGCAAAAAGGAGTTGTTTTTGCAACCCCCTCTTATTTTTATAGACAAAAAAAATAAAAAATGTTATAATACCCTACATTACATAAATGATTAAATAATTTATGAGTGGTTTTGAACGATTTGGCGAGGGTATTCCCGGCCAAGAAGAAATAAAAAAAATAGACAAACAAGAAATTCCAACTAATCAAAGTCCGGAGGGTCAAATTTTTAATTCTTTGCGCGTGGAAGAACAGAAGAATGAACAGCAAGAATTAATGGATAATTTTGATGAAATTTTAAAAGAACCGCGCGAAGTTTTAGGTAAACTAGAAGAATTAGGAAAAAAATATAAACAAAAACCGGTTTCGGCATTACTCTGGAATATTTGTGACGCCCTCAATAAAGACATTGAATCAAAACAATTGAATCAAGCTAAAAATTTAATTGAACAATTAGAAGAATCAAATTCTCACATATTGAATAAAGAAAATTTTAAAAATGTAATTCTCTCCAAAGCGGAAGAAAATCATTTAATTCACCTGGTTTCTTCAAAGGCATTTGATCGTCAAGCGCGTGAACGAGCCCAACAAGAAGGAAGACTGTTGGTTCAACCCGCCCAGCCGTTTGAATTTTATTATCGCCGTTGGGAAACAGATCCGGAAACTCACAAGCCTATTCTTCAAATAGACCAATATCAATTTAGCGGCGATCCAAGCTTGGGAGCGGCCAAATTAATTTTTTACGAACTTTCTGAATATGCCAGCTTAATTGAACCTTTGGAAAAAATTTCTTATCTGACAAAACAATATCAACAAGGGATTCAAGAAAAGTCTTCTAATAAAAACTCTGTTTAAAATATTTATAAATTAAAAAAAATACAAATTTATGATTTTTAATAATCAAAATTTTCAAGAAGAAGTTCTGGAATCAAAATTGCCCGTTTTAGTGGATTTTTTCAGCACTTGGTGCCCGCCCTGCCAAATGATTGCTCCAATTATTGAAAAATTATCACAAGAAATGGAAGGTAAAATCAAAATCGGCAAATTTAATATTGAGGAGAGCGTGGAATTGACTCAAAAATATAATATCGGTTCTGTTCCAACTTTAATTTTTTTCAAAAACGGAGAAGAAATAAAAAGATTAAGAGGAGCCCAAAGTGAAAACAATTTACAACAAGAAATTGATTCAATTTTATGATCTACGATTCTATTATTGTCGGCGCCGGACCGGCCGGCTTATCCGCTTCTATTTATGCCTCTCGCGCCGGACTTAAACATTTATTAATCGGCCAAATGGAGCAGGGACTGACTGCTACCATTTTTTCTATTGAAAATTATCCCGGTTTCAAAAATATCTCCGGACCGGAATTAATGCAAAAATTTTCAGACCAAGCCCAAAAATACAATGCCGAAATTTTATCCGACGAAGTCATTAATATTAAAAAGGAAGAAGAAATCTTTAAAATTAAAACTAAAAATAATAAAAATTTTGAATCAAAAACAATAATTTTAGCTTACGGCAATCAACGTCGAAAATTAAATGTTCCCGGAGAACAAGAGTTTAACGGCAGAGGGGTAAGTTATTGCGCTGTTTGCGATGGCCCTTTGTATAGAAATAAAATAGTCGCCGTGGTTGGCGGCGGGAACTCGGCTCTTTCCAGTGCAATTTTTCTAGCCAAACAAGCGGCTAAGGTTTATTTAATCAGTATTTATGAACAATTCAAAGGCCAAAGTGTTTTACAGGAACAAATTCAGCAAGAAAAAAAGATTATTCCGATTGTCAATCATTCAATTAAAGAAATCCGGGGTAAAGATATGGTTCAAGAAATTATTTTAAATACCCCTTCAAAAGAAACTGAAATTTTAAAACTTGACGGCGTATTCGTGGAAATCGGGTATGAACCGAGTAAAAATTTATCTTTATTCGATCCCTCTGCTAATCCGGAAAAAAATAAAGCCGGTTATATTCAAACCGACTATTTAACACGCACCAATATCCCCGGTTTATTCGCCGCCGGAGACATTGCCGGCGAACCGGATAAATTACGGCAAATTATCACCGCCAGCGCCGAAGGATCTATTTCGGCAATTGCCGCTTTTCGTTTTTGCCAAAAATCATCTGACAAAAAATAATTATTACTCCCCCCGAAATCATCAGGTCTGCCAAATTAATGACTGAAAAATAAAAAATATTTAAATAATCTATCACTGCTTTGTATTGGAGGCGGTCAAAAAGATTAGAAATCGCTCCGACAAAAATCAAGCTAAAGGCTAAAATTTTGGAAACATTTTTGGTTCTATAACCTTTAATCAAATTGTCTGCCAGCCACCAAAAAATAATAATTAATAAAAAATAAAAAAGTATCCTGTTGAGAGGAATACTTAAAGCCAAATTCGGATTTTTAAACAAAGAAAAATTAAAAAATAAATTATCAATAGTCCTGTCTAAAAGGGCTATTTTTTTAAACAATCTGTCTAAAATAAAAAAAAATAAAACCAATATATTAATCAATATTAATTTATTTTTCATTTTAAAATGTTATTTATGACAATCAAGACAATGCTTGGCTTGTGGCAAAGCTTGAAGTCTTTTTGGATTAATCGGCTGTCCGCATTTTTCACAAAGCCCGTATTTGCCTTTCTCAAGTTTCTTTAAAGCGGCCTCAACATTATTTAGAGAAGTTTCAAGATTGTCTTCTAAAGAAAGAGTATCAATAAAAGTCGCCACTTCGTCGGCATTTTCATCTTCAGAGTCGCCATATTCCGGAAATTTAGCTTCATAACCATTTTGGTTGCGAGCGCTTTTGTTGGCAATTTCTTCCAATTGTTTTTTTAATTCCTGTCTTTGTTTTAGAAGGTCTTCTTTGATTGAAGCTAAAAAGTTTTTTAACATAATTTTGAAAAATTAAAGTTATTAAAAGCTCTCTCTTGATAATCCCTTTATTTTGATGCTCTTATATTAGGGCATAACATATCTTTTTCAAGGTAAGTTATCCACATCTAAAATAATCTTAGACAACCTTTGATTTTTTGGTTTTGATTAATAATCACCATATCCTCTACTCCAAACTGTTTAATTCTCCAATATAAGACCGGAGAGAAATTTTTTCTTAAAATATCCGGAGAGAAATAATTGGAAATATTTAAATTATTATTTATTTGAGAAGTTGGCTGATAATTAATCAGTATTTTTTCTAAAGACGGAATGCTGTTTGAAATAAATGCATATTGGTCGTTTTGGGCCAGGGCTATTTCGGTTTCATTGTCTGAAAAATAAGATAGTTTTAAATTGTTAATAAACTTTTCGTCAAAATTAAAAATACTCGGATCGGCCACCAATTCAATAAAAGAAGTTTTGTCCGGTAAAATTACTTTTTTTTCAACCGGATTTTTAAAAGCCCAATTTTCTTTAATCTTTTCCTCTAAGTTATCCATAGTCTTGAGATTAGAAGAAATAATCGTCATATTTAATTCATCAATTGAGGTTGATTCTTGCTTTATTTGATTTAAAGAAATCAAACTCGGAGAAAAATTTTTAATATCCGGGAAAAATAAATCCGAACCGCCCCATAGAAGAGCAGTAGTTCTAAAATCATCTTGAAGAGAAGAAATAATAAAACTTTTTCCTTGTTCCCAACCAAACCCTTGATTATTTGAATTTAAAAATGGTTTTAAAGAATTGTCAAAATCTATATCTAGGACTAAAGAATTTTGGTATGGAATAAAATTAATTTTCAAAAATACGCTCTTAAAATTCTTGATTTTATCAACAATCTCGGGGTTTAACCCTAAAATATCCGCTTTAAATAAAGGTGAATTAATAAATTCTTTTAAATTAAAATATCCCTTTCCCCAAGCCAATTCTGAAGAAAAATGAAAATCTTTAACTTGTTTTCTAAAACCCCCCGAATTCAATTGAATACTGTCTAAAATTTCCGGCCGAGAGGCTATTGCCCAAATATCAGAAGTTAATCTTTTGTAATGAAAAGTTTCCGAACCGGCGTTGGAAACAATTAAAGGAAAATCAGCGCCACGGGCTCTGGTTTTAAAAATAAAAACCAGAGAAGGGTTTTGAGAATAATTATTTTCAAAAAAAACAAAGCAACCGGCCTCTCTGAATAAAGAAATATCCGCTTGGCGAAAATTGGCGCCAACAATAGCTAAATCTGATTGGCTGGTTAAAAAAGAATTCATTGTTTTCTCCGGCCAGTGTTCTTTCAACCACTTATTTCCCAAATAACCGCCTTGGTGAAATTTATTTAAATCAAAATGCAGATAAAAAAGCGTGTTGGAAGGCGCGTAATTTATCAGATTATCCGGTTTATAATAAAAAAAGGAAATTAAAACAATAAAAATAACCAGTATTAAAACTGCCAGTGTTAAAAAAAGATATTTTTTATGAAAATTTTTAAACATTTTTAATTTAAAATTGAGAAGCCCCTTATTTGTTCTTTATTTTAGCTTTTAAAACAGAGATGTCAATCGGGCTATTATTCAATAAGGCAGGGGTTGACCCCCTCACCAAACGCTGATGTATTTTTAAAATATAAAATTTTATTTGTTTATATTCAAAATATTTTTAATTTATTGTGTAAAAAAAATTAAAACATAATAGGATATTAAGCGCTTATCAGCGTTCAGGTGAGGGGGTTGACTGATTTTTAAAGATGTTTATAATAATCCTATATGATTAGCGACACAACAAAATTAATTAAAAAAGAGTATCTTCAATCTGCCAAAGCGCTTCCCAAGATGGGCGATTTGGTTGAGGGCCAAATTTTAGAAATTGGCCGAAATGAAATTTATTTAGACATCGACGGAGTCACCACCGGTATTATCCGTGGTCCGGAACTTTTTGACGAATCCGGAGAATTTTCCAATTTAAAAATTGGCGATACAACTTCGGCAACCGTTATTGATCTGGAGAATGAAAGAGGTTTAATGGAATTGTCTTTTCGTTTTGCCAGCCATAAAAAAGCATGGGATCAGTTAATAGAACTGATGGAAAAGGGCGAACCGATAAAAGTGAAAGCCCTAGAAGCCAATAAAGGCGGGCTTCTTATTCGTTTTGGAAAAGTAGCCGGATTTTTACCCGTTTCTCATTTGAGTGGCGAACACTATCCCAGAGTTGACGGCGGCAATAAAACCAGAATTTTGGAAAAACTCAAAACATATATTGGACAGGATTTTTCTGTTCGAATTATCAATGTTGATGAGGAAAATGAAAAATTTATTGTTTCGGAAAAAAATATTTCAGCACCAACCGGAGAATCTATTTTGTCAAATTACAAAGTCGGCGATGTGGTTGAAGGAAAAATCAGCGGCATAGTTGATTTTGGCGCCTTTGTCACTTTTGATAAAAGCCAAGAGGGCTTGATTCATATTTCCGAATTGGCTTGGCAAAGAATAGATCATCCCAAAAATGTAATCAACGTTGGGGATAAAGTAAAAGCTAAAATTATCGGTATTACCGAAGACGGCAAAATTTCTTTATCCACCCGAAGATTAATGGAAGATCCATGGGTTAAAGTATCTGAAAAATATAAAGTGGGGCAAGAGGTTATGGGAACTGTTTTAAAAGTAAATCCTTTCGGTTTATTTGTGGAACTAGATCCTGATATTCACGGATTAGCACATATTTCCGAGCTTTCTGACCAACCGGTGACGGATATGTCCAAAATTGCTAAAATCGGCGATCAAATAAAATTTAGAGTTGTCTCCGTAGAACCGGAGAACCATCGTTTAGGACTTTCTTTGAGAAATAATAAAGAAGATAAGCCTCAAGATCAACAATCTGGCGACGAGAAATAAACACTATGAAAAATTTATTAAAGAATTTTCTCATTTTTTTGATTATTTTTTTAGTTATTGCCGGAGTTTTCAGTTTAACAAGTTCTGATAATAAAAAACCTCAAGAAATAAGCATCAGCCAGTTGGTTCAAGAGATTCAAGAAGATAAAGTAAAAGAAATTGTCGTTACTGACAATTCTTTGAATATTTTATTAGTTAATCAAGAGAAACAACTTACCTTAAAAGAAGACAATCAACCTTTGACTGAGCTTTTAGCCAATTATGGAGTTGGCTCTGATAAACTTTCCAAGCTTTCCATAAAAGTTAAAACCGCCAATAATCGCAATGTCTTTTTAACTGTTATTTTACCCATCTTATTGCCCTTCCTGCTTCTGGTGGGCTTTTTTTATTATTTATCCAATCAAATGAAGGGATCAGGAATGCAGGCTTTTAAATTTGGAGAAAGCAAGGCCAGACAAGTTAACCCAAAAGACAAAAGAACAAAAGTAACTTTTCAAAATGTGGCCGGTGTTCATGAAGCCAAAGAAGCCCTTCAAGACGTGGTAAAATTCTTAAAAAGTCCAAAAAATTTCATTAACATGGGAGCTAAAATTCCCAAAGGAGTGCTTTTAATCGGCATGCCGGGCACTGGTAAAACCCTCTTGGCAAGAGCAGTGGCCGGAGAAGCAAATGTTCCTTTTTTCCATATTTCCGGTTCTGAATTTGTGGAAATGTTTGTTGGCGTCGGAGCTTCGCGCGTCAGAGATCTTTTTAGAAGAGCACAAAAAAATCTTCCTTGTATTATTTTTATCGACGAACTTGACGCTGTCGGCCGTGTCAGAGGATCGGGAGTTGGCGGATCTCATGATGAAAGAGAACAAACTTTAAATCAAATTCTGGTGGAACTTGATGGTTTTGAACCCAATAGCGGATTAGTGGTTATGGCGGCAACAAATCGACCTGATATTTTAGATCCGGCCTTATTAAGACCGGGTAGATTTGATAGAAAGGTTATTTTAGATATACCTGATATTAAAGATCGCGAATTTATTTTAAAAATCCATTCCGCCGGTAAACCTTTGGCATCAAATGTAAATTTACATCAGATTGCCGAAAGAACGCCTGGTTTTTCAGGAGCAGATTTGGAAAATCTTTTAAACGAAGCAGCTATTTTAACTGTTAAAAATAACAAGAAAAAAGTCGGCCATGAAGAAATTTTAGAAAGCATAGACAAGGTTTTATTGGGACCGGAAAGAAAAAGCCATATTCTCTCGGATAAAGAAAAAAATATCGTCGCTTTTCATGAAGCCGGACACGCCATCGTCAGCTGGAATTTGCCAAGCTGCGATCCGGTTCATAAAGTATCAATTATTTCTCGCGGACAAGCCGCCGGTTATACTTTGCGCATGCCAGAAGAAGAAAAATATCTTCGTTCCAAACCGGAATTTTTGGACAATATTGCTGTTTATCTTGGCGGTTATATAAGCGAAAAACTCACCTTTAAAGAGGTGACCACAGGCGCTTCTAATGATTTGCGGCAAGTGACCCATTTAAGCCGCAAGCTTGTAACCGAGTTCGGTATGAGCGATATTTTGGGTCCGCGCACCTTTGGCGAAAAAGAAGAATTAATTTTCTTGGGTCGGGAAATTTCCGAGAGACGAGATTATTCTGAAAAAATAGCCCAAACCATAGATGAAGAAGTTTCTAAAATCATTAATCTTTGTTATAATAGAGCTCAAGAGATTCTTGAAAAAAATAAAGAAAAACTGGAAGAAGTGGCTAAAATTCTGCTTAAAAAAGAAACTATTGAGAAAGAAGAGTTTGCCAAAATCATGAAAAATTAATTTATGGAAATTAAATCATTAAAACAAACCCTAAAAATCATCTGGGAAAACCCAATTTTATGGTTATTGGGTTTTTTAAGTATTCCTTTCGCGGTGAATGAAATCAGTTTGATTATTATTAATATTGAGAAAATCAACAATTGGATAAATAATTTAATCACCCTTAAAGTAATCCGCGCTCAGTTTGGACAAATTTTTTCTTCCATTTCCTTACCAACCTCGGTTAATCTTGATGCTCTTTCAAGATTTATTTTAGCAATTATAGTCACTTTGTTGTTTATCTATTTATCTTTTTTAACTTACATCGCCTTTTTATTCATCGCGCGAAACCTAAAACATTCCAAGACATTTATTGTTCCCGAGATCTTACAAAAAAGCACAAAATTTATATTGCCGGTTGTCGGTTTAAATATTATCTCATTTTTTATTATTTATGGGCTTTTAAGCTTGGTTGGACTAACGCCGCTTTATAAAATCCAAATTCCTATTTTCGTCTATATTATAATTTTTATTCTGATTGAAGTGTTTATTTCTTTTATTTCCCGTTATATTGTTTGTTTCTTGGTCTTAGAACAAGAGAGATTTTTCTTGGCCGTTAAAAAAGGATTTATTTTCTTTATAAAAAATTGGCTTGTCACCCTTAAAACCTCTTTAATTCTCTTTATAACCACTATTTTATTCGGATTAATAATTTTATTAATATCTATTGGTGTTTCTTGGCCTTGTTTCTTTTTGTTCTATATTTTTCTACAATTTAACGTAACCCTTGGATTTTGGCTGATTTTCTTATTTTGGGCGCTTATTCTGACCATTGTTTTCGCAATTTTAATTTCAATTCTCTCTGCTTTTCAATTTTTAACCTGGAATAATTTATTTCTTAAATTATCTCATCCGGAAGAAGATTTTTAGGCTGTGAAAAAGAAGGGGAAAAATAAAGAAACAAAATGTTAATAAAGTGTGACTATTTTCTTCTTCCTTTCTTTAGCCTGATTTATCCATTCTTTATCCCTGTTTTATCTACCGCCTTTTAACAAGTATAGTTTATTAGAAAGCAAGTATCTATTGATTTTTAGTGTTTTCCCACTTTTCAACATAGCTTATTACTATTATTATATATTTATAAATTAAAAAATAATTCATAATATTAATCATTATATGAAATTCTCCTGTTTACAAGAAAATTTATCTCAAGGTCTTAATACTGTAAGTCATTTAGCCGGAATAAATAAATCAGGACTGCCTATCTTGAATAATATTCTAATTTCAACCGAAAAGGGTGGTTTAAAATTAAGCAGTACTAATCTGGAAATAGCCATAGAAACCATAATTAGGGCTAAAATAGAAGAAGAAGGCACTTTTACGGTTCCCTCTCAGATATTCAATAATTATATAAATTTATTGCCCCCGGGAGAGGTTCTAAATTTAGAAATTAAAGACAACGAATTGATTATTGAAGCTAAAAATCAAACAGCGAAAATTAAGGGATCTTCATCTGAAGAATTTCCAATTATTCCTCAAATAGAAAAAAAAGAAAAAATTATTATAGAAAGCAAGATTTTAAAAGATGCTTTGGAGAAAATTATTTTTACCATCTCGCCCAATGAAACAAGAATGGAAATAAGCGGAGTTTTATTTACTCTAAATTATCCCAAGGATAAAAACTTAACCATTGTGGGAACCGACAGTTATCGATTGGCGGAGAAATCCATTGTTCTGAAAGAATTGTCGGTTAAAGAAATAAAAAATATTATTATTCCGGCCAAAACCCTGCAAGAGTTATTAAAAATCATTAAAAATGAAGATAATGTGGAAATTTATTTATTGGAAAATCAAATTTTATTTATTTATCAGAACACAGAATTGGTTTCTCGTTTAATCAGCGGTATTTATCCTGATTATAAACAAATTATTCCACAGAATTTTAAAACTAAAACCGTTCTTAACAAAGATGACTTTTTAAAAACAGTCAAAGCGGCCAGCTTTTTTACAAAAAGCGGCATTAATGATATTTTCTTAAAATTAATCGCCAAGAAAAATCAGGTTCAAATTTCTTCTCTGAACAATCAAGTGGGAGAAAACAAGGCTGTTTTAGAAGGAGAAATTTCAGGAGAAGACAATGAAATTGTTTTTAATTATCGTTATCTGCTCGATGGTTTAATTAATTTGGGCGGCGAAGAGGTGAATATTGAAGTGACAAATGACAATACGGCCGCTGTTATTAGATCTGTTTCTGATGAATCTTATTTATATTTAATCATGCCGATTAAAAGCAAATAAGACATAAAAATATTTTAAAGGTCGTTTATTCTCACTATTCGTTTAAAAAACGAACAATTAAATAAATCTTTAAAAAAATTATGAATAAAGCTGAATTAATCGAAGTTGTAACCAATAAAGCTAAAAATTGTTCTAAAGCTGAAACAGCCAGAATGATTGATACTTTTATTGACAGCATTATTGCCGCTCTTAAGAAGGGAGACAAAGTGGCCATCGCCGGTTTTGGAACCTTTTCCGTTAAATTAAGAAAAGCAAGAGCTGGTATTAATCCAAAAACTCAGGTTAAAATTCAAATTCCTTCAATGAAAGTTCCTAAGTTTAAGGCCGGTAAAGAATTCAAAACTTCTGTAAAATAAATTTGAAATTTTTTTAAAAGAGCTTGTTATATTAAAAATAACAAGCTCTTTTATTTTAAATTTCTAACGGGGTTGACAAAAAAATTTAAAGTGTTAATATTTAATTCTATCAATAGAAAAAGTAAGTAGAGGAGGGATAATGCAAGCTGTAGCACAAGAAGTAAACAAGGTACAACCAGGTGCTGTACCGGTGGTTCCGTGTAAGAGAGAAGTTGTGGGGCAATGCTCCATTGTTAATAAAAATGGTAAATTTATTTTTACCACTTTATATCCAAGAGATTTTAATCCTAAAATCTCGGATAAAAGATTTGAGATCTTTGATCCCTTTAATCAAAGTAAGATAGGCGAAATATTAAAAAAGGGAAGATTTGAAATTCCAATACCGGAGGGTCAAAGCAAGATCAGTGAACTCGCAGCAAAAGATGGCAGCGAGTGGATGGTAACATTAATGCCCGGAGTTATGTGGGAAGCGAATGAACATATTTTGGGCAATTTGTCGCCCTTAATATAAAATAAAGGAGGAAAACTAATTTAAAGGGAGACGCTTGAAAGCGTCTCCCCTTTTTTATTTAATATTTATTAACAGAACAGGGGTTGACAAAAAATATTTTTTGTGCTAATATAATATATAGATAATATAAACTATAAAAAAAAGAAGTAGGAGGAGAAGATGTCAGCATCACAAAACACAAGCGCGCAACAAGGGTTGCGTGAAAAAAAAGTTGTTTTAACAGACGAAGTAACGGGCTATCCAGTAGCCATAAAGTATGTCGCTCCAGATGGAGTCGACGAAATAGCCATTCTCTAAATAAAGGAGGAAAACTACGGGGAGACAACCATATGGGTGTCTCCCCTTTCACTATTATAAAAATTATTCATCTCTGGGATTAATTTTAAAATTTAAAATATTTTTCCCAATACTCGTAAAGTTTTTTTGTTGCTCTTAAATCACCGACATTATATTTGGCAATATCCAAGAATTTTTTTTCTTTAAATAAAGCACTCACGTCATCGCCTGTCACTCCGTCGGCTTTGGGACTTTTAATATTAAAGGCGCGGCTCCAAAGATGTAAACTTCCCTTTCGCCAAACAGCGCCGTAGAAAGAAAGCTGATCAAATAAATCTATATGTTTGGAATCATATTTCTGGCTTCCAAGATATCGGTTAGACATTAAATCTTTTGTTGGTAGAACATTATTAATCGCCGATCTAATCATTAAAAATGGCACGTCAAAACCTCGGCCGTTAAAACTGATGAATTCTTGATAATTTTTTGCGCCGTTCCAAAAATTTTCCAGCATTTCTTTCTCGGTCATTGGCTTGAATTTAATGCCATTTTCTTCTGTTTCTTTAAGATTGGCATTTGGAGCTTGAAAACAAACCGCTCCTTTGTCTTTTTCACAATCCAAAACGCCAATTGCGACAATCTCACCGGTTAAAGGCGAAAATCCAAGTCCTTGCTTTAAATCTTGCAGGGATTTTTCATATTCGTCATTATCTTTGGAATCTTTTTTAATTGATTTAATAAGAATTTCTTGGGTTGTTGCGTCCATCTCGTCAAAATTTTCTCCAATTGTTTCAATATCAAAAACTAATTTAGACATAATTTATAAATTTATAATTATTATTTTTTTATCTTAACATAATAAATTATATTTTTCAAGAGAATAAAATAGCAGCGGTTCAAATTTGAACCGCTGCTTGTAAAAATTATTTCCATCTTTTTGGATCCAACCCCTTTGAGTCGAAAATAATTTCCGGAGCTATTTCACTTATTTTATCTTTAAGATAAGCAATTGTTTTATAAACCGTATCTATTTTTACCGAACAAAATTTTTTAAAATATTGTTCGGTGAGAAGGAAGGGATTATAGAATTCCCATTCGTGGCGAGTAGGCAGATTTTGAGTCAACGAATCCTCAAAAGCTTGAGAACCAAGGGTTACTAACAGCGGCGAGACGGTGACCCAATAAATAGAATCGCGATATTCTCGGACAATTCGTAAAATTTCTTTTGCATCAGCTTCAATTGATTCTTTTGTTTCTTTAGGTAATCCCATTACAAAAGTTAAAATCATAGGAACGCCATGCTGAGCCAAAATTTTAATTGCCCGAAAATTATCTTCCATGGTTGTTCCCCCTTTTCCAACTGCCGCAACTCGGGCCAAGCTCTCAATTCCAACCGCAGCCCAAGCATTCAGCTGTTTTAATAATTCAGCGGTTTCATCAGTCACTTGAGTGGCATTGATAAAACATTTTATCTTCATTCCTGCTAGTTCTAATGGCTTGGTTTCTGCAAGTTGTCTTAATTGCCCTAAACTCACGGCTACTGTATCAGCGGTATTGTAAATCTTTTTAATTCCTTTCTGATAGGCATATCTTAATTCTTCCCATACAATTCGTGGATTGCGCCAGCCGAAACCGCGTTTTTTACGAGAACAGAAATAACAACGCTTATTGCAAAGGTGACAGTCCCCGCCCCATAGCATGCTAACGCCGCCATAATCTTCTATCCGGAACAATAAGCTATAATCCACGGCTGAATTTTGAAAGTCAAAATATTGAGGAATGGTATAGATTTTTTGCTTTAAACCATCTCTTACTATTTCAGCAATAATGTGTTCCCCAAAGCCGATTATAATTCCGTCCACTATTGGCAGGGTAGAAAAATGATTAGCTGACAATTCATTAATCTCCGGTCCGCCGACAATAACATCACAACCCAATTCTTTAAGCCACTTTGCCAACTCAAATGATTTTAGAACATTACCGGCAATCAAAGTTAAGCCAACAAGAATGCGGTGATAATTTTTTACAACCCTTTTAATGTCTTTTTTTACAATCTGGAAATCATTAATTTCAAGATTATAGATTTTGACAAAGACATTTGAAAAAGATTGTTTTACTTTTGTCCCTAAAACATTCAGTCCCAAAGGGCTGGCAAATTTTGCCGAGGAGAGAGACAACATCTCTCCACTGGAAATAATTCCCAAAAAAGCATCATACTGTGTATTCATCCTTCCTCCTTTTTTATTTTTTAAAGAACGGTTATTTACCTTTATATTTATATAATAGCAGAAATTTCAAAATTGTCAATAAAATTAGACATTGTTGTCTAAAAAATACAAAATCTTGACAAAATAATTGATTAATATATAATTATGGTTGTCTAATAATATATACAAAATTTATGAATTTTATAGAATTGCTCAAAAAAATAGGATTTAATGAAAATAAAGCTCAGGTTTATTTGGCTTGTTTAGAGTTAGGATCGGCTACGGCGACCGAAATAGCCAAGAAAGCCAATGTTCTTAGAACAACCGTTTACAAAATACTTGAGGAGTTAAATAATCAAGGGCTGGTTGAAACTGACTCAAAATCATACACAAAAACATTCAGGGCAAAAAATCCTAAAACATTAATTGAGAGCCTTGAAAAACAAAAAAATCTGGCCGAAAGTTATTTGCCGGATTTTATAAATATATTTTCTGAGACTAAATTCAAGCCGAAATTAAAATTTTACGAAGGCAGAGAAGGGGTAAAAAAAGTATTTGAAGATATTCTGAATTATAAAAATACAACCGTTATGACCTTCTCTCCCATTAAAGATATATTGCAAGTTTTTGGAAAAACATATACAAGGCATTTCGCTGACCGAAGAATTGAGAGAAAAATATTGCGCAAAGATTTGCGTCAATTTACAGATAAAGAATTTCATTCAAGCGAATGGGAATTTTATGCCGCAGACAAAGGATTAATGCGCGAAGTAAAATTTTTACCTAAAAATTTAATATTCAACAGCTTGATTCAAATATACGAAAATAAAATTTCCATTATTCTCTCGGAAAAAGAAAATTTTGCCTTTATTGTTGAGAGTAAAGAATTAAGCGAATTTATGAAACAGATATTTAAATTTTTCTGGCAAATGTCTTCTAAATAATTATATTAAAAGACCGAATATCCTAAATTGATATGCGGTCTTTTAATATACCCCCGAAGGAATCAGACCTTCGTCAATTGCTTAAGAGTCCGCCAGCTGGCGGATTTACCATTAAATTAAGGTATAAAATACCCCCAATAGGGATCGAACCTATATCAATTGCTTAAGAGGCAACTGCTCTACCATTGAGCTATGGGGGCTTATATTATTTGCTAATTAAGTTTTTAAAGAAATCTAATTTTATTATAATAATTGATTGCTTAAGAGTCCGCCAGCTGGCGGATTTACCATTGAGCTAAGGGGGCGAAAAAATTTAAAATTGAAAAATCAAAAATAAAAATTAAAGAGGAGAATAAGCCAAATTACTGCTAAATTAACAATTTTAAGGGGTCTATAATCGTTTATATGCCTCCGACAGGAATCGAACCCGTATCCCTGGTTCCGAAGACCAGTGCTCTATCCTTTGAGCTACGGAGGCAGAATGTAAAAATGACCAATTGACCTAATTTTTAATTAACCTAATCAATAATTAATAACCAAATGCCCAATGTCTGAAATTTTTGGGTCATTGAGTCATTGGGATTTATTTAGGTTAATTAGATCAATTAGACTAATTAGTCATTAAACTACTCTTTCAGTAATTCTTCCGGATAAGTTGCATGGGCCAAGGCCGTATCTAAAGTAATAATTTTTTCCCGATAAAGATTTTTTAAACCATTTTCCAATGTGCACATTCCTTCTTTGCCGCTGGTTTGCATACAAGATTTTATTTGGGCAATTTTATTTTCTCTGATTAAATTGGCAACTGCCGGATTATTAATCAAAACTTCTCTGGCCGCAACTCTGCCTCCGCCAATTTTTGGCAATAAATGTTGAGAAATAATACCTCTTAAGGCCAAGGCAATTTGCAATCTTATTTGATTTTGCTGATAAGGCGGAAAAACATCAATAATTCTATCAATGGTTTGCGGAGCATTTGTAGTATGAAGAGTGGCTAAAATTAAATGGCCGGTTTCAGCTAAAGTAATGGCCAGTCCGATTGTTTCCAAATCTCTCATTTCTCCGACAAAAATTACATCAGGATTTTGTCTGACAATGTGTTTTAAAGCCGAGTCAAAAGAGGTCATGTCTTGCCCTAATTCGCGCTGAGCGATTAAACTTTTTTTGGAAGTAAAAACATATTCAATCGGATCTTCAAGAGTAATAATATGGCAGGCCCGTTCTGTATTAATTTTTTCAATCATTGCCGCCAAGGTGGTGGATTTACCGCAGCCTGTCGGTCCGGTCACCAGAACTAATCCGTCTTGAAGTTGAGTTAATTGATGAGCTACCGGAGGCAAACCGATTTCTTCCATACTTGGAATGATTGGCTGGATAACCCTGGCCGCCAAAGCTAGATGTCCTTTTTCCCAAAAAATATTAATTCTAAAGCGGATATTATTTTTAATTTGGTAAGAAAGATCCAGATTTTTCTTTTTTAAAAGTACTTCTTTTTGGGCCGGAGTCATGATTGGCTCAGCTAATTTTAAAATAATTTCGTGGTCAAAAATAGGCCAATTTTGTATTGGCCTTAAAACTCCGTCAACGCGGAAAAATGCGGGCAAGCCGTTAGCTAAGTGAACATCTGATGCTTTTAGCGCAACTGCGCCTTCAAATATTTCATCAAGAGTCATAATTTGGCTTTTTAGGAATTAGCTTATTAGCTTTTTAGATTATTAATATTTATAAATTCGCAAGTTAAAAATTAATAACCCACTTTATACACGGGACACGTATTCGCCTGTATCAGTATTAATTTTAATAATATCTCCTTCTTTAATAAAAATAGGAACAATAAGTTGAGCGCCGGTTTCAATAGTAACGGTTTTACTGGGAGTAGTGGCAGAATCACCTCTGACACTCGGCGGTGATTCAATCACCCTTAAATCTATTTTTTTAGGAATTTTTATACTGATTGGTCTTTCGTTAAAAAGCAACACCTCCACTTCTAATCCTTCTTTTAAAAAATTCTTGGCCGTGCCCAATATTTTTTCGTTTAAAGCAAACTGCTCATAATCAGAATCATTCATAAAATAAAAATCTTCTCCGGATGGATAAAGAAAACTTGCCTTGGAAGTGCTGGTGGAAGCTTCTTCAATTTTATCGCTTGATGAAAAAGTTTTTTCCAAAGCTTGGCCGGTAATAAGATTTTTAAGCTTTACGCGCACAGATGCTCTTCTGTTGGCGACATGCGTATGAAGAGAGCTGACTATCGCATATGGCGCGCCATCAATTTCAAGAATAGTTCCGATATTTTTTAAATCATTCAAAGATAACATAATAATTTTAATTTTTAACAAAAGGTAAAAGAGCCATAAATCTTGCTCTTTTGATGGCGTGAGTTAATTTTCTTTGATGTTTGGCACAGACTCCTCTTTTGCGGCTTGGTAAAATTCTCTCATAAGTGGAAACAAATCGGCGCAAAAGTTCTATGTCTTTATAATCAATTTCATTAACGCTGTTGATGCAAAAATAACAATGTTTTTGATTTTCCATAATTTAAATTCTAATTATTACAAATTTTAGAGCTTACAAATTATTACAAATATTCGTAAAAATTTGTATTTAATATTATTTAATATTTGTAGCGATTCGCATTTAATTAAAACGGGATTTCTTCCACATCTATTTCTTCTTCGGGAAGATTTTCTTTTTCTTCGTCAGGTGAAGATTTTTCTTCCACTTCGCGCGGTTCATTATTTGAAGAAGCTCCTCCTCTTGCTTTGGCGCCAAATTGAACAGCCTGAGCGATAATTTCAGTGGTGGATTTTTTATTTCCTTGGGCATCTTGCCAAGAACGGGTGGTTAATCTGCCCTCAACATAAGCTTCTTGCCCTTTAACCAAATAGCGGCTGCAGACTTCGGCTAATTTACCCCAAACAACTACTCGATGAAAATCGGTTTGTTCTTTTTTTTCTCCTTGAGCGCTAGTCCAATTTCTTGAAGTGGCTAAACTGAAAGTCGCCACATTCTGGCCATTAGGAGTGGTTCGCGCTTCGGGATCTCTGGTCAATCGGCCAATAATCAAAACTTTATTAAGATTCATAATTAAAAAATTATTTGGTTAGATTAAAATAAATCGTCAATTTTTTGTTCTAAATCTTTTAAACTGGTTTTGACAGTTGTTTTTTCTTCTTTAACTTCTTTAATTTCTTCTTCCTTTTTTTCCACAGAGTGTCTCGGTTTTCTAATTTTCATCGGCTTGGAATTAAGAGTCACAATCATGTGCCTTAAAATTTCAGGCGTTAATCTGATTGCTTCGTTTATTCCTTTTATTTCTTTTGTTTCAATTTCAAAACGAAAAAGGTTGTAGAACCCGCGGTAAATATGCTTAATCGGGTAAGCCAATTTTTTGTTGCCAAGTTCTTCTTCTTTAAGAATCTTGCCGCCGGCTTTTTCGATCAACGACCTTATTTTTTTTGAAATTACCGGTACGTCTTGCTCCGTGTAAGGAGTGGGAATGATATAGAGAATTTCATACATAAGATTTGACATTAATGATTTAAACTATAATAATGTTATTATGACATATTTTCTTATATTAGGCAATAATCCAACTTTGTCAATAGCTGAAATCTTAAAGATACTCACAGGCCCGTTTGAGATTAAAAAAATATCAGAAGAAGTTTTAATCATAGATTTACCCGGAAATAAAGAAATTGATTTCGCGTATTTGCAAAACAGGTTGGGCGGAACGATTAAAATCGGCAAAATTTTGCCAAACCAGGATTTAAAAAATCTGGCTGATTTGTTTTCCGAAAAATCAGCCAAGGTCAGATTCGGATTCAGTGTTTATCGTTTAGACCATCAGGCCTCAATCTCTCAAATCGTAAATTTAATTAAAAATTTGGCTTTGAATTTAAAAAAAGATCTTAAAGAAAAAGGAATTTCTTCCCGCTGGGTTACTTCTCGCGAAGATGCGCTTTCTTCGGTTATTGTTCAAACAAACAAGCTTTTGGAAACCGGCGCGGAATTTGTATTTTTTGCCGAGAAAAACGGGTTTTTGTTCGGCAGAACTTTGACTTGTCAGGATTTTAAAGAATACGGCTTTCGTGATTTCGGCCGGCCAAATCGGTCAATGGAACAGGGAATTTTACCGCCGAAATTGGCTAAAATTATGATTAATTTGGCAGGCGAGTTAGATAAAAAAGCAGTGATTTTAGACCCTTTTTGCGGTGCGGGCACAATTTTACAAGAAGCGGCCTTGATGGGTTATAAAAATATTATTGGCGCCGATTTAAACCCAGAGGCGATTAAAGACACTCAACAAAATTTAGACTGGCTCATAAAAAATTCCAAATTCCAATCCGCCAGCTGGCGGACCAAATTCCAAATCTTCCAGACTGATGTTAAAGAAATTTCTAAAAAAATAGATCCTCAATCAATTGATTTAATTGTTGCCGAGCCATATTTGGGTCCAACCAAAATTTCCAGCTTAAAGGCTCAACTGCTGATCATAATGTCTAAATTGTCAGATTTATACATTGGCGCTTTTAAAGAATTTCAAAAAATTTTAAAACCAAATGGGCAAGTGGTGATGATTTTCCCGATTTATCAGGACTTAAAACAAAATAACGGAATTTTCTCCGAATTTATTTTGCCGGAGATTGATAAAATGGGTTGGCAGACAGTTAACATTTTGCCCGATTCTGTGGCAAGTTACCCGATTATTAAATCGACCAAGCGGCAATCAATTATTTACGCCCGAGCCAATCAAGAAGTTTGGCGTGAAATTTTTATCTTTTCTCTTGGCAAAAAATAAATTAAAAAAAGAGGGAGTAAAATACTTCTTACTCCTCTTTTATGTGGTTCTTATTGATTGTTAATTTTAAAAACAAGAGAATTGATTCTTTTGGAAAGGTCACCCTTGATATTGGGATAATTTTGTATATTCTTACTTTCGTCAATAACACGGATAGAATTTGCGAAACAAGCGTTCCTTAAGATGAAATATTCTATTCCATCCACTTCTACTTGGTAAGAATAATTTTTATCCTCAACTTCTTTTTTCCATTTAAAGGTTTCAATTTTCTCTAATATTTTTAGAATTTCTTCTATTAACATTTCTAACATTCCCCCTCCTTTTAATTTTTGTCTGGATTTTATGATTGGATAAGTAATTATTTAAACACATTTTTTAATTTTTGTCAACCCCTAAATTTTATAATAATATGAGAATTGGAATAGACTCCAGATTTTTTGGCCCAACAGGCAAAGGAATCGGGCGCTACACTCAGGAACTAATTGCTAACTTGGAAAAGTCTAATCAAAAAGACGATTATTTTATTTTCCTCCGTAAGGATAACTTTGATTTATATCAGCCTCAAAACCCTCATTTTCACAAGGTTTTAGCCGATTATCCTTGGTATTCCTGGCAAGAGCAGGTTTTATTTCCCAAGCAACTCGCCTCTCAACGCCTTGATTTGGTTCACTTTCTTCACTTTAATGTTCCCCTGTTTTACTTCGGCCGGTTTGTGGTGACAATTCATGATTTGACTCATAATCAAACAACACCAAAAGCTTCAACCCACGGTAAATTAACTTTTTATTTCAAAAAAATTATTTATTACTTGATTATTAAGAATGCTTTATACCGGGCGGAAAAAATTATTACGGTTTCTAACTTTATAAAAGACTCAATTGTGAAACAATACAAAATTAATCCGAAAAAAATCTCTGTAACTTATGAAGCGGCGCTTGCGTCAGTGGAAATTCCAAATTCCAATCCGCCAGCTGGCGGACCAAATTCCTATTTATTGTACGTCGGTAATGCTTATCCACACAAAAATTTAGAACGTTTAATCAAGGCTTTTAAAATTGTTTTATCCAAACACCCGGAAATTCATTTAATTTTGGTCGGGAAAATGGATTATTTCTATCACAATTTAAAAAAATTAACCCAAGAATTAGGATTGGAAGAAAAAGTTATTTTCCCCGGTCAGGCTTCTGATGAAAAATTAGCCTGGCTTTATAAAAATGGTTTGGCTTATGTATTCCCTTCTCTGTCTGAGGGTTTTGGCCTGCCCGGTTTGGAAGCAATGAAATTCGGTTTGCCGGTAATTGCCTCAAAACATCAACCCCTGCCTGAAATTTACGGTTCAGCCGCTTTATATTTTAATCCTAAAAACATAGAAGAAATGGCTGCGACTATGAACCAAATTATAGAAAGCAAAAATCTTCGCGAAGAATTAATTCAGAAAGGCAGCGAACAAATTAAAAAATATTCTTGGGAAAAATGCGCCCAAGAAACAGAAGAAATTTACAAAACTTTATGAAAATTGGAATAGACGCCAGATTTTTTGGCCCAACAGGCAAAGGAATTGGGCGCTACACTCAGGAATTAATTGCTAATTTGGAAAAGTCTAATCAAAAAGACGATTATTTTATTTTCCTCCGACAAGAAGGCTTTAATCTATATCAGCCCCAAAACCCTCATTTTCACAAGGTTTTAGCCGATTACCCCTGGTATTCCTGGCAAGAGCAGGTTCTATTTCCCAAGCAACTCGCCTCTCAACGCCTTGATTTGGTTCACTTTCTTCACTTTAATGTTCCCCTGTTTTACTTCGGCCGGTTTGTGGTGACGATTCATGATTTGACCTTACTGCAATACCCGACTCAACATAAAAATTCTTTGGCAAAGTTTATATATTCCTTCAAACACGGATTTTTTATTTTAATTTTGAAAAATGCCTTGCGGCGCGCGGAAAAAATCATTACAGATTCGGAAAAATCAAAAAAAGATTTGATTAAAAATTTCCATATAAAATCAGAAAAAATAAAAGTTGTTTATTTGGCCTGTTAGCCATTAAACAATATAATTTTTATAAAAAAAACGACCCTCTGCTTTTTATAGCAGAGGGTTTTATTTATCTGATAACGGTCAGTTTTAATCTACCGTTTTGCTGACAAAAATAAATTCCGGAAGCAACTAGTTTTCCTTGATTATCTCGGCCATTCCAAGAAGTTTTATAATAAGTTTGGCAGAACTGAAAATCAGACAAGGTTCTAATCAATTGACCGTTAAGTCCATAGATTAAAAGAATTGTATTATCAGAAGTGCGAATTTCCGTTTCCAGGTTTAATGGGTTTGGTATGGCTTTAAAAATTTCTTTTTCCGTTTCATTTTTTTCTTCAATTCCGAATGGTTGGCGGTAGGCGAAAAGTTTTCCAGTAGAAGAATTAATATAAACCGTGCTATCATCACCGATGGCAGGAGAACATAGTTGTCCTTCTTGAGTGTCATTTTGCCATTTCAGAGTTCCGTCTTTACTGACTGCCAAAACAATCCCGCCGTCAGTGCCAATATAGATTGTTCCATCAGCACCAATAGCCGGAGAAGAAATGGTAATCGGGCTCGCAGTCGGATATTGCCAAAGAGAATTGCCGTTAGAAATCAATCGCGCATTTAATCCTTCTTTGCTGCCATAGACAATTTTGTCTTGGAAAATTGCCGGAGATAAGTAATAGATGTTTGCCCCTTGCTGCCAACGTTTTGAGCCATTTTTTATTGAATAAAGACTCGAAGGCCAGCCGGCATCACAAAGAGTAGCGACGAAAATTTCGTTTGATGGTCCGACAGTCGGAGTCATACAAATGCCACCCGGTTCAAAACTAAAACCCTCATACACCCACTTCTGCGTTCCATTAGGATTAAAAGCATAAAGACGAAAATCATACCAGGCCAGAGTATTGCTCAAGGTGGCGGCATAAATATTACCGCTGTCATCCACGGCAATGGCTGAAGAAGGGCTGTTGCCATTATCCAAATCATTAGATGTCCATTCCAAAGCGCTGTCATTAAAGCACCAAAGTTTGTTGGTGGCATGGACATAAATTTTGCCGTTAAAAAGAGTTGGATGTGAAATATTGCTTCCGTTTCCCAAATAATATGACCGGCATTTTGTGCTATCCGCATTCCAAACAATAAAAGAATCTTTTGCTCCAAAATAGATAAAATCATTTAAAGCCGCAATCGTAGTTTTAATGGAATAGCCAGAATCAATTAATCCGACCAAATTTCCTTTTAAATCAACAATATAAATGCCGCTTTCTGTACCCAAAAGGATTCTTTCTTGACCGCTAAGCGAGCCAATAATCGGGCTGCTTAGAGGAGAACATTCTACTCCTAAATTTATTTTCCAGAGCAGATTGTTTGTTTGTGCTGCGATCACATCAGAACGGCCGGTATGTTTCGCATCACCTTGGAACATTGGCCAATTCGTCGCATAAATTAAAGAACTCCAAGCAACCAGAACTAAACCAAAAAATTTATTTTTTCCGCCAAAGGCGGATTTCACTGTATTCAACATTCTTCCTCCTTTATTACGCCGTAGCTTCTTGAGCTTAGGCGGATTTGTCACGCCGTATCCGCCAGCTGGCGGAGCAGGCGAATTTTTTAAATAACTATTTACCAGAATAACAAATTTTGCGGTTTTGTCAAGAATAAAAATAAAAGGGGTTGACCCCCACACCACAACTCAATGCGAGGCTTTTTTTATAAGGGGATAAAAGCGAAGCGGCTTCGCCTTCTGATTTTTGCGATACGTAAATCAAACGCTAAGTTTGGTGTGGGGGTTGACGAAACCTTTAAAATATGTTTAAATAATGACAGTCAAATACAAACCGAACTTTAAAATAAAAATAGGGGGAAATAATGTATATTCTTCGTTCTATTATTGTTATAGTAATAGGAATGTGGATATTGGCAACAAGTTTTAATTCTCAACGGAGAAGAAAAAAATATAAATTATTAAAAAAAATAGGGATAGTAGCTGGGTATTTTTTATTTTCTGTTGGCATGCTTTTGTTCTGGAAAGCAGTAGGATAAAAAAAGAAATCAAAAGACCAACTCTAAATAGGGCTGGTCTTTTCTGTTTTACGACACATAAAGAGCTTTTGTTTATTAGATATAAGATTATTTTTAGAAATTATTAACTTAATTGTTCCACGTGGAACAATTAAGTTTGGCTTTAAAAACAAATTTTAATCGGTAAATGAAATTGCTGGCTTAATTTTAAGATTTCTTGGTGAAGATTATTTTCATAAATTCGCCTTTTTTGAAACAAGAGCTCTTGGCATTTTGGTATTAATTCAGGGAAATTCGGCTCAAGGGCATTTTTAAAGTTTTGCCAATTAGCCGGCGCGGTATTGAAAGTGTCTAATAAGACTTTGTCTACCTTACCAACCAGGTTTTTAAAGATAAGCGGTAAGTCGGTTAAATACGGAATAATCGGTCCGATAAAGGTATAAGTTGGAATGCCGGCTTGATGAAGAGTTTGGAGGGCTAAAAGTTTTTTTTCCGGTAAACTGGCACCCGGCTCTAAAATCTTGGCTATTTTGGGATCAAGGTTAATTAGGCTAAATCCAACCTCTTTTTGCTTAAAACTTTTGATTAATTCAAGATCTCGCAGAACAAGGTCAGACTTGGTCAGGATATTAACCGGCCATTGGTGTTCTAATAGGATTTTGAGGCATTTTTGGGTAATTTGGTATTTTTGTTCTAAAGGATTATAGGCGTCAGTAATAGTTGAGAAGAATACCTCGTTTTTGGGCTTTCGCACAACTTCTTTCTCTAAGACCTCCGGGGCGTTAATTTTAACCTCCATAAATTGACCCCATTTTTGATCAGGCTTAAACTGTTGAATGAATTGGAGGTTATAGCAATAAACGCAGCCATGAGGGCAGCCGGAATAAGGGTTTAAGGTATAACTTTGAAAAGCTTTAGACTGGTTAAGAATAGATTTAGCTTGAATAAGTTTAATAGTCATTGGTTTATTATGATAAAATTGTTCCACGTGGAACAATTTGTTTTAAAATTGGTTATTATTTTTAATAAAATAACTTTTTATTATTATTTAAGCAGTATTCTTGTGTCGTAAAATAGCTTTTTGAATAATTTTCAGTAAATCTCGACTAAAATCAGTTTTCAAAAGTTTATCAGTATTACCAATGGCTGATTCAAATTTTTTATCAAAATTTATTTTACCCAAAATTGGAACGCCGGAAATTTTACTCTCGGTTTTTGTTTTAAGAAATTGGTGAGATTGGTAATTTTCAATAATGCCCAAAATCGGCGCTTTCAGTTCTTTTAACATTTTTATATTTTTATTAACCGTTTCCATGGTGGTCTTGGATGGGGTGGCGACAATCAAAAACTTGGTCTTTTTAACCAGTTTTAAAATATCCAGAGCCGCGTCGCCAATGCCCGGTGGCATATCAATAACCAAAAAGTCCAAATCGCCCCATTGGGTGATAGTCAGTAATTCCAAAATGATATTGGAAATGTCTTCTCCTCGCAAAAGCGCCGGTTTTTTGCCAGTATAGTAAATAATGGACATAAATTTCAGGCCTTCAAATTCGGGCGGGATAATTCCTTTATCTTCTTTGGGAAAGAGGTTATTGATTCCCAAAATGGTATGAGTTGAGGGTCCGCAAAAGTCCAGGTCTAAAAGGCCTGTTTTTAAGCCATTTTTAGCCAAATTTAACGCCAAAACCGAGGCAATTGAGCTTTTGCCGATTCCTCCTTTACCTCCGGAAACAGCAATAATGGTTTTAATATTTTTTAATCTTTGATTAATGATATTTGGTCGCGGATCCATAAATTTTATTTAATAGAATCTATCCAAACGCCCCGGCCTTTGATAATTTTAAAATCCGGGCTTTTGCATTTTGGACACCTGAGATAAGTATGGGCGATTTCGGGGATAAAATGGATATATTCGGCTTCATTTTTATTGAGTTTTTTGAGGATTTTACTAAAACTCCATTGATGCTGGCAAATGCGGCATTTTAAAATCGCCTTTTCGGTTTTAATTTTGATTTTTGCAGTTATTTTTTTAAGCCGGCTGATTTGTTTCAGAGAAAACTTAAAAATATCCCTGTCTATTTGTTGCAGTTCGCCTATTTTTAAATTAATTTCCGTAATTTTTTTCAGTTTATTATTTTTTTGATATTTTATGGCCGAATAAACAACGGCCTGAGCTAATGACCACTCGTGCATAAAATATATTATACATAAATAAAAAGAAAACGCTAATCAAAAAACATTTTTTTATGAGATTGACATTTTTGAAAAATTATGTTATATTTAGATTATAAAATGTAATAATAAAAAGGTCGTAAATATAAACCTTATAAGGAGGTAATATCATGGAAAGAAGAATAGAAATTCCTTCGCAAGAAAAAAAAGAGGGAGAAAAATTAACCCCGCAATTTTTGGTGTATAGAAATAATTCTTTATTTGAAATATGGATACCAAAAATTGCTAAGATTATTGAAGAACTTGGCCATTCTGTAGAAATTCAAGCTTTTCCGGCCGGAACTCCTGAGGAAGAAATTAAAAAATGGATTCAAGAAAATTCAAAATCGTTAAAATCTAAAGATGTCTTATGTGACGGTACTGTATTTGAAAGTGGGATAGGATGTACTAACAAAGAGTTTAAGTTGAACTTAGATGAGTTAATAAGAAACACAGTAAGAGCAAGTGTAGAGGGGGACCCTACCGAAGACGATGTGTACCATATGAATATGATGGATGCGGAAGGTATGAAAGTTGATTTTGAAGAACGCTACGAATGGAAGTTACCAAGAATAAATAGAGAAAAATTTTTTGAAAAAAGAAAAGAATATTCAGTGGCGTTGAGCAACCAATACAGGCAAGTATTAAGTAATCTTCCCGAAAAACAAAGAAAAGAATTAAAATTTATTCTTGTCACAGGAAAAAGCGGCAAAGTTAGTTTATTAGACCATTATTGGCAACTGAAATACTTGTCGGAAGAAGGAGACGATCGAAATAATGTTATTCAAGAATTGGCCGAAAATATGAAAAAGGTTTTTGATGACGTAGGAATTTCTAAGGTCAAAATTATTGAGGATTTACCTAAAAAATTTTCCGAGCAAGAGATTTCAGATTTAAGATCTAGTAAAACATATTTTGTTTTTGATAGACACCTTGAACACCCTTATGTAGAAAAGGTCCCATCATTACGATTACCTTTGGGTAATTTTGTTGGGGATGCCCAAAAAAATCTTCATCTTGTAGTAGATCCGCAGAAAGTAGAGGAGGTTCTCAGAAAAATACTTACAGAAGCTCTTAAGCCTAAAGAAGATCAGAATTAAGACATTTTTTGATAAATTAATAGGCGTATGTTATACATACGCCTATTTTCTTTTTATTTTTTTAATTAAATAATACGGGATGTAGCTAATTGTTCTAAATAATTTTTTGGCTGGTTGATAATAATTTGTTGAGATAATTTTTTTTGTCCGTATTTGACTATGGCTTTTTCATCAGGGGTATCGGAAAAGGCGGCAGTTAAAGCAGCTGCTAAAGTAATGGCTTTTTGACCAGCCGGACCGATTAAAAGGCCGGTTGGGCCAGGATATTTGGCGGTTTCAAAATAATAATCTTTGGGGCTTTTTAAGGTCTTTATTTTTTTATTTTCTTCAAAATTGCGGCCGATAATGATTTTATTTTTATCAATTCGCCAATGTCTGCCGATTTTTAAAAGCGAAATGTCAGTGTCATTGATTTTTTTATTTTGATTGAATAAATCTTGAAGTCTTTTGGCAAAACTTTTGTCAGTTAAAAGGCAGCCGCCGGCCGGGGTAGGGAAATTTTTAATTCCCCATTTTTTGGCCAATAATAATTGGCGTTGGCGGGATCGGCCGGAAATATCCAAAAGATTATCTCTTTTGACCCAGCCCATTTTTTCCGCTTCGGTTTCAGGAAGCAATTTGGCGGACAGGGGACGCAATAATTTTCCTTTTAATTTGGTTTGTTTTTCCACTAATTCCATGGCTTCGCGGTGCTGAGACATTGGCCGCTGGCCCAAAATTTCACCGGTAAAAATAAATTTTGCCCCTGTTTTTTTAGCCAATTGCTTGGCTTTTTTTAAAATAAAAATTCGGCAATCAATGCAAGGATTAATCGCCGAACCGTAATGATATTTCGGATTTCTAACCATTTTTAAATAATCAGCCCCGACTTTTATGGTTTTTAAAGGGATTTTTAATCGTTTAGTGGTTGTTTTAAGATTATTTTTTTTATCTTCGGGAATAAATGGGATTTCAACATTAAGGCAAATTACTTTAATGCCTTGTTTTTGCAATAGTTTTGCCGATAGAATAGAATCCAATCCGCCGGAAAAAAGTCCGATCGCCTTAATTTTTTTTGCCATATTTTTTATTATTTAGAGGTATATTCAATTTGTTTCTTGTCCAAAATAACGGCTTGGGCAGCGGAAAGTCTGGCAATAGGCACTCGATAAGGGGAACAGCTTACATAATTAAATCCGCTTTTGTGGCAAAATTTTATGCTCTCCGGGTCTCCGCCATGTTCGCCGCAAATTCCGATTTTCAAATCAGGTCGGACGCTTCTTCCTTTTTTAATGGCTATTGTTATCAGTTGTCCGATGCCTTCTTGATCCAAAGTTTTAAACGGATCATCTTTGAGTATTTTTTTATCTAAATATATTTTAATGAATTTTCCGGCATCATCTCGAGAAAATCCCATGCCCATTTGAGTCAAATCATTGGTACCGAACGAGAAAAATTTTGCTTCAACTGCAATTTCGTCAGCCACCAAAGCGGCTCTCGGAACTTCAATCATCGTGCCGACCAAATATTCAATTTTTACTTTATATTTTTTCATTGTTTCAGCCGCCGTATTTATGACGACATTTTTTTGGTCTTTCAATTCATTAACATGTCCGACCAAAGGAATCATTATTTCCGGAACTATTTTTATTTTTTCTTTGGCCAATTCGCAAGCCGCGGAAATAATGGCTCGTGTTTGCATTTCGGTTATTTCAGGGTAAGTAATACCCAAGCGGCATCCGCGATGACCCAGCATCGGATTTGTTTCGTGAAGTTCGCAAGATTTTTGCCAAATTTTTTCTCCGGGCACGTTGATTTTTTCGGAAAGTTCAAAAGATTCTTTTTCTGTTTTCGGCAAGAATTCGTGAAGCGGGGGATCTAAAAATCTGATCGTTACTTGGAATCCTTTCATTTCTCTGAAAAGGCCTTTGAAATCTTCTTTTTGGAAAACAAACAATTTATTTAAAACTTCATTTCGGCCGGTTAAATCGTCGGCTAAAATCATTTTTTGCATCAAAGGCAAACGTTCTTTGGCAAAAAACATATGTTCGGTTCGGCAAAGGCCGATGCCTTCGGCGCCGAATTGGCGGGCGACTTTGGCATCGCGAGGAATATCGGCATTGGTTCTGATTTTTAATGTTCGGATTTTATCAGCCCAATTCATAAATTCAGCGAATTCTTTGCTTAATTTCGGTTCAATTCTCGCCATTTTGCCCAAAATTACCCGGCCGGTTGATCCGTCAAGAGAAATCCAATCTCCTTCTTTAATTGTTATTTTTTTGGTGGAAAATTGTTTATTTTTTTCGTCTATTTTAATTTCTTCGCAGCCAACCACGGCGCATTTTCCCATTCCTCTGGCTACAACCGCAGCGTGCGATGTCATTCCGCCGCGAGAAGTCAAAATTCCTTCAGCCGCATTGATTCCGTGAATGTCATCCGGACAAGTTTCAGCGCGAACCAAAATCACTTTTTCCGTTTTGCTTAAAATAACCGCTTCGTCCGCGTTAAAAACAACTTTTCCAATAGCCGCGCCAGGAGAAGCGGGAAGTCCTTGAGTAATTATTTCTATTTTCGCTTTCGGGTCAATAATCGGGTGAAGCAGTTGATTAATTTGTTCCGGTTCAAGGCGCATCAAAGCTTCTTCTTTGGAAATTAATTTTTCTTTAACCATATCCACGGCGATTTTTATCGCCGCTTGAGTGGTTCGTTTGCCGGTTCGAGTTTGAAGCATATAAAGTTTTCCTTGTTCAATCGTAAATTCAAAATCCTGTACGTCTTTCCAATGTTTTTCAAGACGCATAACTATTTTTTTCAATTCATCATAAACTTTCGGCATTTCTTTTTTAAGTTCTTCAATCGGTTTGGGCGTTCTGACTCCGGCTACAACATCTTCGCCTTGAGCATTAATCAAATATTCTCCATAAATTTTTTTCTCGCCGGTTGAGGGGTTACGCGTAAAACCTACGCCAGTACCGCAATTTTCGCCCAGGTTGCCGAAAACCATGGACTGAATATTCACGGCTGTGCCCAAATTATCCGGAATTTTGTTTAATCTGCGGTAAGTGGCGGCTCGCGGATTATTCCAACTTTTAAAAACTGCCATTTCCGCCATTTCCAATTGTTTAAACGGATCGTCGGGAAATTCGCGGCCGATTTTTTCGTGAATGAATTTTTTATATTTCGCGATTAAAGATTTAAGATCTTCTTCCCTGAGTTCGGTGTCAAATTTTACGCCGAGTTCTTCTTTTTTCTTGTTTAAAATATCTTCAAATTCTTCTTTATTGATTTCCAAAACAACATTACCAAACATTTGGATAAAACGGCGATAAGCGTCATAAACAAAGCGCGGATTTTTTGTTTTTTGAATCAAGCCGGGAATGGTTTTTAAAGAAAGTCCCAAATTTAAAATTGTATCCATCATTCCGGGCATGGAAAATTTCGCCCCGCTTCTGACTGAAAGAAGTAAGGGCTCAATCGGGTCGCCGAATTTTTTATTGGTTGCCTTTTCTAATTTTTTAAGAGATTTTTCAAATTGTTTTTTAAAATCAGGAGGCAGTTTTTCTTTGTGCTCGTAAAAATAGCAGCAAACCTCGGTTGTGATTGTAAAACCAGGGGGGATCGGGATGCCGTTTTTAGACATTTCCGCCAATCCGGCTCCCTTGCCGCCGAGTAAATTTTTCATTTGGCCGTTGCCATCGGTCTCATTTTTGCTGAAAAAATAAATAAATTTCTTTTCCATATATTTTTTAATAATTTAATGTTATTTTAGTTAAATTGCAGTCATTATATTATATCCTAATTTCAAAATTTTTCAATTAAAAAAAGGGGCAAATCACAACTGATTTACCCCAAAAATATTTTTAGAATTTATGCCATTTTTTTATTACTCTTTGCAGCAATTCAAAACCTTTTTCAATAAATCGCCCATTTTGCCGAAAAATCCGGTTTTTTCTTGGTCGTGGACATTTAGTTGATTGTCATCAATTTTTTTCAGCGAAGAAGTATCAATAATTTTTAAATTAATGGCCCAAAATAAGGAATAAAGCTCATATGATTTTTTGAATAAATCTTCGGCTTTTTCTTTTTCTCCTTGGCCCAAGTGTTTTGTCCCGACTTCCATTAATCTCATTGAACCGGCCAGCAAGTGCTTGGAAATACACCAAACTTCGCCTTCGTAATCTTTAATAATTCTTTTTAATAAGTCCTTGCGCATTTCGCGCACGGTTTTTAACAAATCAAAATATTCGGGTTTACCGGTTTTTTCGGCCGTAAAGAAAAAATGCTCTTCAATGGATATTAAATTCATAATGGCGATAGAGAGGTCTTCGTCCAAAGAAAGATCCAGTCCGCCGCTTTTGCTTTCTTCAACTTTTTTTAAAAGTTTTTGAATTTTTTCTTGTTCCAATTCCATAAAATTATTTATAACATTTAGTAATCCAATAATAAACTAAACTGGCGATTATCAAAAGAGACACCGGAATCACCACTTTTTGATAAGGAAAAAAAACTTTGCCGTGATTTTTCTTTTTCAATAAATTGTTCAAGCCGAAACTGATCAAAAAAACCAAACTTCCTAAAATAATGCCGAATAATAATTTATCCATTCCGCACAGGCGATTTAAAGGATGACCCATTAACCCCATGCCATAGAAAGAGGCGATAAAAAAGAAATAAAAGACAAGATAAATGACAAAATCGCGCAATTTAAAATGAATGTTTTTTTTGTCCAGCCATGTTAAAAACCAAATAATTAAGGAAATAATCAAGCCGCCAACCCAAATGCCGGTAATTCCGTCATCAACGCCCAGCCAGCGCGAGAGCCCGATGCCGGCGCCAACCGCAATGGTGCAAACAGGACAAACAGCCATTGCCTGATAAGGCAATAAAATCGCCGTTATGGCTAAAATCAGCCAGATATTTTTTTTAATTAAATTCATGATTATAATTTACCTTGGAAAAATTTAATAATATCAACGTCTCCGATTAAACAGCTTGGATTTTTACTTGACCCGTCAAATAAAAAAGGGATAGCAAGGTCGCTTTCATTTAATCCGCATTCACCGGCTTTTTCTTTCAGTAATTCAAGGTTGACAGCGATAGAGGTATCCCTATTTTCAAATTTTATTTTTTCAGTCACTTTATTTTGAGTTAAGAATTCCTCCACTTTTATGCAATGCGGACAAGTTGGAGAATAAAACAGAACAATTCCATCTTCCGGATTATTGCTTTTATTTTTTTGGTTTGATCGATTGCCGATAATGACCAAAACAATGCCGGCGATCACCAATAAGATAATTATGACAAATAAAAGTTTTTTACTCATACGATTTTTAAAGGTTTGTTATTATATTTTTATTAAAGCACACTATTTATTAATTGTCAAAAAGTAATTTCCAAAAATGCTTTGTCAGGATGGTCAGTGGAAAAAGTCAAAATCAGCCAATAACCGGGTTTATACATAGTCAATTGATTAAGTCCTTCATCTTGTGTTTTATAGCCACGACTCTCCAGATGATTTTTAACAGCAGTGACGTCATCCTTGGTAATAATGCGTGGGAGAACATAATTAAGCATCGCGCCATCCATATTATCCGCCATTTTAACTTGATTGTTATAAAGTTGATTTAAAATCGGCAAAAGTTCGCCATCAATAGTCCGGCTTTTGTCGTTAATTAATTCCGACGGAATTGCTCTTTCATAATTAATTTCCGGCCAAGTTCGTGTCGCAGTAGAAGCAAGATTTGAATTTTGAATAGGAGTGTTATAAGCAAAAATTGAAGGCAGGGCGGGACAGAGAGTATTTTTGGAATTATTTGGAGGAGCATAAGTGGTGGTTTTTGTTTTTTTACAAAGAGAAAATTCCGGTTTGCGACTGGTTAATTTGACTGAATAAGAATCTGTTTGGCCGATTAAATCATTGGCAATTGCGTACAGGGTTGTTATTTCGGTAATGATTTTATTATTGTAATCCACCACCCAGCCGGCATTATTTTTGACATTGCCGCTGGCGTCCAATTTTACCAAGAAACCATCTTTATAATAGGTGATGCTGCTAAGTAAAACCGATTGAACTACGTCAGTCGTATATTCGCCGGCAATAATCGCTCCACTGTCAGGCGTTGCTTTCATGACATAATTAGTCAAAGGACCGGATTTAGGCGGCTTAATTTCTTTTATCCAATCAATATTTAATTCTTGATCGGTTTTTATTGTTAAAATACTCCCATGAGAAGCGTCTGCGGCGGCTTTAATGGCCGCTTGAACTTTTTTCCAATCTTCTTGCGATTGTTTTGTTTTTTGATTTCCTTCTTTTAACATTTCCATTTCCCCGTATTTTTCAACATACCATTTGCGCTGATCGTTAACGTTTTGCATTTTAGTTCCACAATCATCATCAGCCCAAGTATTGGGGCCGGCAATCATTATTTTATTGTCAGTTGTTGAGATAATGGAATAATTTGTCATTGGTCCGCTGAAATCATTAAAACTTAAAGTTATTTTTTTAACCCATTCCAAATTTCCCGAGGAACTGAATTTAAATCCCATTAAAGAATTTTTTGGTTTTGAATTTACATCATTGCTGTCCGTGATTAAAGATAAAGCTCCGGACAAATTTCCAAAAACGATATAACCGCTGTCTTTAGTTTTAATAAGGCCTTGGACGACAATTGCTCCTTGACGCATTTCTTTCCAACCAAGTTCAAGGCCGCCCTCAGGCTTAACAACAACTGCGGCCATTTCCATAGGAATGCCTTCAACGCTTTTCGCCCATTCAAAATTGAAATTTTTATCAAATTTGGCCAGCCCAGGATAAGTGTCAAAATCATAAGGCGCGTTTTTTTCCGGATTTGGCTGAGTTAAATTGCCGGCTAAAGCATAGCCGCCGTCAGGTGTGGGAATTAAGTAAGAATCATTTTTGCGGGCAATGAAATTTTTAATATTTTTTGACCATTGGATATTTCCGTTTTGATCAAATTTTAAAACTTTAAGCGATGAATAAGGCTGATCAAAATAAACATCACTGTCTTCTCCGATTTTATCCGGCGTTAAGTCCGTGATATTTGCGTAAAATAAAAAACCGTTATCAGCGGTTTCCAATAGAGAATTTTTGGCATCTTCAACAAAGCCGGTGAATGATTTATTCCAAACCATATTGCCGTTTTTGTCCAGCTTGGTGAACATTATTTTATCCAGTTCCACATTATCCGCGTTCCATTCTTTAGCCGTGATAAAACCCCAAACTTTGGAAACCATTAAATATCCGCCGTTTTTCAATTCAATAATTGATTGAACATCTTCGTCGCCCAAAGGATTTCCGGCGCCGGCGGCATTTTTAGTTTTTAAAAGTTTCATCCATTGAATATCTCCTTTTTTATCAAGTTTGGCCACAAAACCATCCGGCGGGATAAACATAATATTCGGATCCGTGGTCCCGGAAACAATATAACCGCCGTCTTTAGTAGGCCAGGCGCCGTTGATTTTCGTAAATACCAAAATGCGATATGATTTTAAAAAAGTGGTATTTGACAAAGAAAGAATGCAGCTTGACGGGTCATTATCAATTGAAGCAATGTCAGCAATTGAGGCGGTAAGGGTTGGTGTAATGATTTTAACGGCTCCGATCACAATCGCCGCGCATCCCAAAATTACCATCACTGAAAATGTAATAATATTTTTTTTCATTTTTTTAGATATTTTTTAATTTTATTCAAAAGAAAATCAAATTTAACATATCCTGAATCTTTATTGATATGCCCCGCGTTTTTGAGAATGATTAATTTGGTATTCAAATTTTTTGCCAGCATTTTACCTTTTTCAAGAGGGATGTAGGGATCATTATTTGAATTGATAACAAAGAATTTTTTACAATTTTTGTTTATTTTAACCCAATTGAAAGATTGAGTTGTAAAGGTTTTATTCAGCTTGTCAAAATCTCCACGGCCTATTAAGCCGGTAAAACCAGCCACGAAAAACGCGGCTTTAATCGGATGATTCAATTTTTCCAAAACGCTCAATAGAAAAGACGGTCCCAAACTATGGCCGATAACAATAGAATCTTTGTCCAAATATCGGTTGTATTTTTTGAAAACTTTCAGCCAATTTTTTAAAGATTGATTTTTGGGCGTGGGAAATTTAGGAACAAAAACTCGGTAACCGATTTTTTCCAATTCTGATTTTAGCCAAGGAAGCCAATTTCCTTTTGGACTTCCACATGTGCCGTGAATTATGATTACGTTAGTCATGATTTTTTGTTATATCTATTTTTGTCTCTTCTGACAACTTTATCAAAACTTTTTCTGATCGCTTTGTCCAAATCAACATTATTTGAATTAGCAAAACAGATTAAGGTATAAATAATATCTCCGATTTCTTCTTCCAGTTCTTGCTTTTTCTCTTCATCTCTTTTCGGTTTGTCGCCGTAAAGATGATTAACCAATCTCGCGAATTCGCCGCATTCTTCGTAAAGCCGCGCCAAAATTGACAGCTGTGACCAATATTTCCAGTCGTTTTCTTTAAACCATTTGTCCAATTCTTTTTGATATTTTTTCATAAACGCAAATTAAAATGATTTTTATGGACCTAGGCAGAATCTCCCGATATCACTCAAATTTATAATTTAGGGTGATATCGTGGATCCTCGATTTTGTAATCCCGCTAAAGGCGGGAACAAAATCGGGAGAACTGTCGTCTTAAAAATATTCCTTTATTAATTTTTCTAAGGCCTTTCTACTTTTCCATGATTTTAATTGTTGCTCTCTTTTTACAGCTTCACTTCGAGTATTAAAGCTTTCTTTATAAACAAGCTCCCATGGCATAAATCTTTTTGTTGATTTTGTCTTTCCAGTGTTATGCTGTTTTAATCTCGTTGTGATATCTTCACAACTGCCAATATAGTATTTACCAAATTTCAATGATTTTAAAATATAAATGTTAAACATTTTTGAATTTTAACAAAATCGGGACAAAATATTGCGTATTACTTCACCCCGCCACTTATGGACCCGCCGAGAATCGAACTCGGGACTGTACAATGCGAATGTACCGGTATACCACTTACCTACGGGCCCAAAAGTGGCGGGGCAAGTTCATCCCGCCTATTACAGGCGGGACAAGTTATAGGCCCCTATTTATTTTTTTAAACTTTGCCAGGTTAAATCAAATAAAATTTTGACAAAATTAGCAATTTTTTTATCTTCAATGGAAACGATAAAAATTTCGTCTTGCAAGGAAGTAAGCAAAATTTTATCGCCATAAATGCAGAAATCGCTGCCAACCGGTTTTAAATTTTTCGGCAAAAAACGAATTTGGTGAAACGGTCCTTGATTTCTTTCAGTATAATCTTTGGCAATCGGCTCGTCAACTAAAATTTCTCTGACTGAGAAATTTTTATTTTTTATTTTTTCTTCAAAGGGCTCCATTGTTTTGGGAAATTTTTTGTAAACTTCGCTGGTAATGCCCATAAATGACACTTCGCCCTGATATTCCAAAATATCTTGATAAGCCCGATCAGGCGCGTCTTCGCCTTCAAAAATCATAATTTTCGGTTTTTGTTTTTCCAAATTATGAATAGCCATTAATTGGGGCAGTAAGCTTTGAAAATCCAAAACTTGCTCGTTTAAAGAATTCAAAATTTTTTTTGGCGGTTGGGCGATAAAAACTTGAGTTCGTTCTTTGAGCGAGCGGGTGACTAATCCTTTTTCGGCCAATAAATCCAAAATTAAATAAGTGGTCGGTCGTTTGATTCCGCTTTTTTTGCTGATTTCCATGGGCGTGCCGGCGCCAAGTTCAAGAACAGCCAAATAAACAGCCGATTCTTTTTCCGCCAGGCCGAATTTAGTTAGTTGTTCTTTTAGAGTTTTGTTCATAATTTAATTATAGCAGATAGTTTTATGTTGTCAATATTATTGACATATAAGTTATCCACAGATAGATTTAATTTTGTTTGTCCACTATTTGGCGTCTAAAACTCTTGACAGATTTTAAAAATTGTGCTATACTATTTTTAGAACATTAAAAAAGGAGGAAGAATGAAAAAGAATAAAAAAATACAAAAGTTTTTCCATGAAGTCCTTATGGGTCTTATGGGGGGTTTAGCAATTATATTAATATTTGGCGGATTATTTGTTGTACCATGTATTATTATGACAGATAAACCTTTTATGCTTACTTTCGGCGTTTTTTTAATTTGTGATGTGTTGGGAGTAATCTGTTTAGGCATTTATGTGAATTGGATAAATTATATATATAAAGAAGAGAATAAAAAGGGAGGCAAAGAATGAAAAGTTTTTTTGAAAAATATGGTGCAAGTATAGGTATATTTTTGGGTTTTGTGGTAATGATGATTGGTGAAGCCCTTGCTATAAAATCTGGTGCAGAAGGAGCAAAATTAAAAGAAGTTGCGCATATGGGTGATGTAGTCCTGCCTATAACAATAGTAACATTGGGTTGGTGTATAATGATGTTTTTTATTGTTAGAATGGCAAAGGGAGGTAAAAAATGAAATGCAAATGCGGGAGCGAGAGATTTGAAATTGTAACAATTGAAAATGAGAATGACAATACTTCTCAAGATACCATCCAGTGCAGCAAGTGCGGCGAAATTTTATTGACGGAATGTCCGATTTGCGGTGAATTTCATGTCAGTCCATTAAAATATTGTTTGACGACTGGAGAGAATATAAAAATGGTTCAGGAATTGAAAAAAGTAAAGCGGGAAATTCAATCCCAAAAGTTAGATAAAATTGTTGGTCCACTTTTACGCATCGCACTAATCCTTATAATAGGAGGATTCGTACTCGTACTTTGTATTAGGGGTATTATTTGGGGGCTACCATTGGCTTTAGGTATTTGTTTAGTTATTATTGCTTTAATTCTTGATGATCTTATACACCAGAAATCTTTAGGAGAGAAATGGGCTCGGCGTAAGTTCCCTGAATTGTTTCGGAGAAAGGAAGAATTGGAAAAGGAAATTGAACGAACAAAGAAAAAGTAACAAAAAAAGGGGTCTGAAAAAATTCAGCCCCTTTTTTATTTTATGTAAATTTTGAATTACTTTTTGGAATTGATTTTGGTTTTCATACCAAGAATTGTTCCGGTTCCAATGCCCAGCGCGTAAACGATAATCGCTAATATGCTCCTTTCTTTATCAAGTTGAGTCAAAATATTATAAAGCACGAGCATTGATACAATTGTCAAAGCAAAAGAAAAAACAGCTGCAGGAATAACCTTTTCTTTGTTTATAAATCTCCAATTTAGAGTGCATAAAAAATCCTGCAAAACGCCAGCCAAGTAATAAATTATCAGATAATAATGCATATTTGTGGGTTTATATGCCCCCGAGAGGAATCGAACCCCTATCTCATCCTTAGGACGGATTTGCTCTTATCCATTGAGCTACGAGGGCGGAAGGAAGTAAATAAGCTGATAAGCTAATAAAATAAGCTGGTAAGCAAGCAAGATGATAAGCAAATAAGTAATTTTTTATTGCCTTTTTACTTATCTACTTATTAGCTTGCCAACTTATCAGCTTGAAATTACTGCTTGATCAATTTCCCCATCAATGATTCGGAAAGGTGAGTCAGAAAACCGGTTTGTCTGTTTATGATTTCCAAAGCAATTAAAACCAAAATTAAAATCGTGGTTGTCCAAAATACTTTTTTTAATCCTTTGCGAATGTAATCGCTCGTGTCTGGAGCGGTTTTTAATTTTGTTTCGTCGGAGATTTTTATTGTTTGAGCCATATTTTTATATTTAGTTAAAATCTTATATTCAATACTATAAATGATAAAAAGGTTTTTGTCAATTGGGAGGGTATAAAAAGGTTGACTATTAAAATTATTCTATTATAATTTAATATCATGTCTTTAATTTAATTAATAATTAACTAAAAAATATTATGTTTGAAAAAGACGCAAAAATGAAACCCGAAGACACCGAGACAATCATCGGCGCCGGGGTAAAAGTTGAAGGAACTTTCGTGGCCGCCGGAGACGTGGTGGTCAAAGGACAAATCATCGGTTCGGTTGAAACCGAAAGCGATTTGATTTTAAAACAAGGCGGTTTAATTGAAGCCGACATTAAAGCCCAAAATATTTCCGTGGCCGGAGTGGTTAAGGGAAATTTAGAAGTGTCCAATAAAATTGAAATGGCTTCCACGGCTAATGTCGCCGGCGATATCAATTGCCAAATTCTTTCCATGGAAGAAGGCGCGACTTTAAGCGGCCGCTGCAGCGTTGGCAAGGGCTCGTCAACTTCCGGACATAAAAGAGAAAAAGCAGAGGAGATATAAAGGGCTTTGTCTCCGGACGTTAAGTCGGAACTACAAAACCTTTACCAAGCACTCAGCCCAACTTATTGAAGATAATTCCAGTATAATTATTTTAATTTAAGTAATTTAAGAGAAATTTTGTAAATTATACTGAGTGCTCGGTACGCAAAATTATAGTTAAAAATTTTGCGCTTTCAGCTTAAATTTTCAAATAATTTTGGTATGTATTTTTACATTTACGATTCTTTTTTATCTGAGAAAAGGTACGAAAAACAAGTCAATGAAATAGAAATTCGATTGGCTAATTTAGGTATTACCGGTAAAAAAATCCGTTTTTCAATTTTAAAAAGCATCTCGGATATTATTAAAGAAAGTTTAAGGGATAAAAATCCAACCGTGGTAATTGTCGGGAGCGATGAAACCTTTATTCAAGCGGCTATCCCCATGGCTAATCAAAAAGCGGTTTTGGGCTTCATCCCCACTCAGTCAAATTCAGCCATGGCTCATATTTTGGGCTTGCCGACCAACGAATTCGCTTGCGACGTGATTTCATCCCGCCGAATTGAAGATGTAAGCTTGGGTATGATTAACGGACAGCATTTCTTTTCTTCTCTGGAATTTAATCCAACTCAAACTCGATTGATTTGCGATGAGCAATATCAAATTAATCCTACGGGAATTAATTTGACAAAAGTTATCAATTTGGATTTTTTGCAATTTAAAAAAATGTCTCAAGATCCTGATTTTAAAAAAACGGTTTCTAACCCGAAAGATAATTATTTGGAAGTTTTATTGGGAAATTCGGGCAAGGACTTTCTTTTTATAAAAGGCAAAGACAAAAAAGACAGTTTATTTTTCGTCAAAAAATTGAGAGTTGAATCCAAAAAAGAAGGCGATGAGGTATTTATTAAAGTTGACCAAAATAAAGTCGTTAAAACTCCTGCCATAATTGAAGTCGCCCCCCAGGTTTTAAAATTAATTGTTGGGAAAGACAGACTTATTTAATTTAAAAAATGAAAACAGACATTACAAAATTTATTGATTATACGAATGTAAGTCCGATTGCCAAGAGTTCTGATATTAAAAAACTATGTTGGGAAGCCAAGAAATACGGCTTCTTTTCCGTTTGTGTAACTTCTTCAAGAGTAAAATTGGTAAAAAGTTTTTTGAAAAACTCGTCAATAAAATTAATCAGCGTGGTTGGTTTTCCACATGGCACAACCACCAGTCAAATTAAGGCAGCCGAGGCCAAACAAGCGGTTAAAAACGGAGCAAACGAAATTGACATGGTGATGAACATCGGCGTTTTTAAAGAAAAAAATTATCAATATGTTTTAAATGAAATAAAAATGGTGGTTAAATCGGCAAAACCGAAATCAGTTAAAGTGATTATTGAAACTTGTTATTTGACCAAAAATGAAATTAAAAAAATTTGTCAGATAGTAAAGTCGTCCGGAGCGGTTTTTGTTAAAACTTCCACCGGTTATGGACCAACCGGCGCAAAAGAAGAAGATATTAAATTGATGCGCAAAACCGTCGGTCCTAATTTTGGCGTAAAGGCCTCGGGTTATATTCGCGATAAAGAAACGGTTTTGAAAATGATTAAGGCCGGAGCAAATCGAATCGGCACCAGGTCTTTATTAAAGTAAAAAATAGTTTTGCAGTTTTTAGTTGATGGTTATAGTTATTCAGTTGCCAGTTTAAAACCAAAAACTAGCAAACTAAAACCGAAGACTAATAACCAATGACCATTATGTTAGCGAAAATTTTTTCGGCAGTTAATGTCGGATTAGAATCAAATTTAGTGGAAGTTGAAGTGGATATTTCAAGCGGATTTCCTTGTTTTGATATTGTCGGCTTGCCTGATCGGGCGATTGAAGAATCAAAAATGAGAGTTCGCTCGGCCATTATTAATTCCGGCTTGAAATTTTTACCGGATGCGCGTAAAAAACGTTTAACGATTAATCTGGCGCCGGCTGATGTAAAAAAAGAAGGTTCGGTTTATGATTTGCCAATGGCAGTTGGAATTTTAATCGCTTCAAATCAGCTCCCAACTGATTTTTTAAAAGAAAAAAGTTTGTTTGTCGGCGAATTGGCTTTAAATGGTGAACTTCGTCATTCTAAAGGAGTTTTACCAATGGCGATTTTAGCCGCGGAAAAAGGCATAAAAAATATTTTTCTGCCCGCTTCCAACGCGCAAGAAGCGTCTTTAATAGAAAATGAAAATTTTAAAATTTATCCGCTTGATTCTTTAAATTCTTTAATCAGTCATTTGACAGGACAAAAAATAATTAAACCTTTTGTCGGTGAAAATATTAATGTTTTGGAAAAAGAAACGGAATATGAGTTTGACATGGCCTATGTTAAAGGCCAAGAACAGGCAAAAAGAGCAATAGAAATCGCGGCAGCCGGCGGACATAATATTTTAATGAGCGGCGCGCCGGGTTCAGGAAAAACTCTTTTGGCAAAAACCATACCTTCAATTTTGCCGAAAATGTCCAAAGAAGAAATTTTGGATGTGACAAAAATTTACAGCGTGGCCGGACTTTTGACAGAAGGTGAATTAAAATTTGAAAGGCCATTTCGATCTCCTCATCACACTATTTCTGACGTAGCCATGGTTGGCGGAGGACAAATTCCCAAACCGGGCGAAATCAGTTTAGCTCATCGGGGAGTTTTATTTTTAGATGAAGTGCCGGAATTTTCCCGTCATGTTTTGGAAAGCTTGCGTCAGCCTTTGGAAGACGGAATAATTTCTATTTCTCGGGCCAGAGGCGCTTTGGTTTTTCCGGCAAAATTTATTTTAATTGCTGCTCAAAATCCTTGTCCTTGTGGATATTATCGCGACCCTGAAAAGCCCTGTCGCTGCGGTATTGGCGAAATTACGAAATATCGAAAAAAAATATCCGGGCCATTGTTGGACCGAATTGATTTGCATCTTGAAATCCCTCGTCTTAAATTTGAAAAATTAACCAATGAAAAAGTGGCTGAAAGTTCAAAAGAAATCAGAAAAAGAGTGGAAAAAGCGAGAGAAATTCAGACTAAAAGATTTAAAAATGATTCGTCCAAGAAAAAAGTTTTGACCAATGCCGAAATGACTTTGCCGCAATTGAAAAAGTTCTGCCAAGTTGATGATAAGAGCCATGAATTATTAAAAAAAGCCATTGATCAATTTGCCTTGTCTACTCGCGCTTATCACCGGATTTTAAAAGTTTCCCGAACTATTGCCGACTTGGCCGGAGACAAAGAAATTACTTTTAATCACATTGCCGAAGCCATTCAATATAGAACAAAATTAGAAGAAGTATTATAAGGCAAGTTAATAAGTAAATAAACTAATTAAGTAAATAAGGGCAACCCCCAGCCCCAAATCCAAAGGGAGTTTATAAAAAAATAATTAATTTAATTCACGGGAGCGCCTTCGGCTTATTTTATCTTTAGATTAATTTTATCTAGAGATTTGAGGCGGGGTGCTCATAATTGTAGCGAAATTTATTTCGCTACACTCAATAAATTTCGACAATTATGGCAAAATCAAAAAAGATTCATTTAAAAAGAAGTTATCGTATTGGCAGAGAAATTATCGCTGACTTAAAGGGCTGCGATGCGCGAATAATTAATGATGAGCAGCTTTTAAAAAGATTGGTTCAAGAAGCGATTCATAAAACAAATCATCATTTGTTAAATTTGGTTTCCAAAAAGTTTTCACCGGTCGGAATAACGATTGTCGGAATTTTGGCCGAGAGTCATATCAGCGTGCATACTTATCCGGAAATCGGCTATGTCGGCATTGATATTTTTACCTGCGGCGCGAATAAACCGGAACCGATCCTTGATTATTTGCAGGAAAAAATCGGCGCCAAAGATGTAAGTTGGACGTTTATTAAAAGAGGGACAATGCGTCAATGGAAGACAATCTTGCAAAGCGAAGGATTTAGGCGCGAAATAGAGGTGATAAGGACTATTCACAAGCGACAGACTCCGTATCAAAATTTGGAATTAGTCAGGACAAAAAAGCTCGGCACTTGTCTTTTCTCAAATGGCATTTTGCAATACGCAACAACTGACTCAAATTTTTATGATGATCAAATGTTGAAAAAATTGAAACTTATCAAAGCAGAATCGGTTTTAATCATCGGCGGCGGCGATTGCTCGGTTTTGAAAAAAATAATTCCGAATAAACATTTGAAAGATATTTATATGTTTGAACAAGACCAGCAAGTGGTGGAAATCGCCAAAAAATATTTGGGAGCGAATAAAGTTTTGCGCGATCCGCGTTTGAAAATGTTTTACGGCGACGCGCTTGAAACCATCCCTTATTTAAAAGACAAAAAAATTGATTACGCGGTGGTTGATATTATTTCCGCATCAGAAGTGAAATTCAAGAAATTCTACAATGAAATGATGAAATTGCTGCATGAAATAAAAGTGCCGGCTTGGTCGGCTTGCGCGGGAAATATTTTGGAAACGCAAAAATTGAAATGCATTAAAAATTCGGCGGAAAAATTTTACGACAATATTATGATAGAAGACAAGTGGTTTTTGTCCGGCGGAATGACCAGATTTTTATTCGGTGAAAAACTGAGGAAATAATAGTAAAATTTACTTTCACTCAACGCTCCAAATCCTTGAAAATTATACTCGCTTTATTCTGAAAAATTCATAACTCCTCCCGAATAGGTCGTCAGACAGATGAATTTTTCAATAAAACTCCTTAATTTTCTAAGGCTTTTCCGCGATTTCGTTCAGACAAATTTTACTATAAGAGAGAGAATTATTATATGAAAGAAAAAAAATATACATTTGAATTTCATCCAACAGGAAAAATTCTTGAAGGCAAAAAAGCGAATTATAATTATGCTTATGGTTTTGCTTATGACAAGCTTATTTATAAAGGCAAAACCAAGTACCAAAAAATTGAACTTTATGAAACGCCATGGTTGGGTAAATTGTTGAAACTGGACGGCTATTTTCAGACCTCGGAAAAAGACGAATTTTTTTATCACGAAGCAATGACACAACCGGCTCTGTTTTCGCATCCCAACCCGAAAAAAGTTTTGATTATCGGTGGCGGAGATTGCGGAATTTTGCGGCAAGTTTTATCGCATTATTCAATTAAGAAAGTGATAATGGTGGAAATAGACCAAGAAGTAATTGATTTTTCCAAAAAATATTTAAAATTTATTCACAAAAATTCATTTAAAAATCCCAAAGTTGAAATTATTGTCGGTGACGGCAAAAAATTTGTGGAAGAAACAAAAGAAAAATTTGATCTGATTATTTCCGATTTAACCGATCCGATCGGCCCGTCAAAAGCACTCTATACAAGAAGTTTTTACCGGAAAATTTCTTCAAAATTGGAGAAAAACGGCATTTTTATGACGCATTTGGATTTGGCGACCACTCGGCCGGAATTGTCAAAATGGATTTATAAAAATTTAAAATCTGTTTTCAAGTTTTCTTCTGTTTTTGTCTCATATATTCCTTTATATGGATCTTTAATGGCTTTTAGCATCAACAGCAATTATATTGACGCAACAAAAATAAAAAATGAAATTATTCAGAAAAGATTAAAAGAACGCAAGGTGAAAAATTTAAAATGGTATTGTCCGAAAATCCATCAGGCGATTTTCGCTCTGCCAGTTTATCTTAAAAATCTTTTTAAGATTTAAATCAGTGATATAATTTAAAAAATTAAAAAAGTCTCTCTGGAATTTTCCAGAGAGACTTTTTTAATATATTTTTTTATTCGCTGGCCAAGTCTTCCGCTTGTTGCAATGCAAGCTTATCCAGTTCATCGCCGGCATCTTTTTCAATTTGATCCAAATCAGAGCAGATTTGTTTTATATTATTAATAGATTTATCAATCTCCATATCAAGATTATTAATTTTTTCATTTGCTTCCTTATTTGTTTTATCTATTTCTAAATTAATCTTATTCACTTTATCTGATAAATCATTAAGCTGGTTGCTCGCGTTTTGGATAATTTGATCGTTTATTTTATTTTGATTTATTGTCATAATAATTTATAAAAATTAAATTTATTATTTCTATATTTTTATTTTATCTTCAAAAAATTTATCAATATTTTGATTCAATTTATCAGTCGGTATATCTTGAAATGTACAATATTTTAAGAGGATGTTTTTGAAGAAAGAGAAATCCAATTTATAATCTTTTGGAAACCCAGTTGTGTTTAAAAAGTTTTCTAAATTTATCAGCTCTGTAGAAGCATTTTCATTGTATTTTTCTTTAAGGTATGCGTTCCAACCAGTAATATAAGAAGAAACTTCAAATTCTTCTTTGTTTTTTTCTGTTTCTTCCGCTTTAATTTCTTTGACCGGTTTTCTGTCGGCGACATTTATAATTTCTGAATTTTCTTGTCTGGTATGTGCTATTATTTTTTCTTTACCTTTAAATTCTTCCACTCTTTTTCTTTTTTCCATCTCCATCTCCAACGGTATGTCTTCTGTTATGCGCGCAAATTCATCGCGTTTGTCTCTATATGGATTGGCTTGCGCGTCAATTTTTGCGATTTTCTTTTCTATTTCCATCTTTTTTTGAGCCAGATTTTCTTTTTCTATTTTTATCTTTTCATAACCTTGACTTAAACCCTGATTAAGTATTTCTATAGCTGGAAATACTTGAATTTCTTTCTCGGACATTCCGGTTGCTCGTAAAGTATCCTCTATCTGTTTTTTTTGTTTTTCTTTATTGTCGAATTCTGCTGTTTGTTTTGCTTGTTTCTCTTCCATTATAGCGGCATCAAGATCTATTCTTTTCTCGCATTTTTGAAGATTTTCTAGTTCTTTTTCCATTGGTTCAAGTTTTTCATCATAACGTTCAATAAATTTCCCCACGATTTTATTCCTTTCCTTCGTATACAATTTCATTTTACTTTCATTTGCTTCAAATTTTGTTTGAATTTTATCTTTTTCATTTAATAAATAATTTGTTTGACGATCTAAATCTTTTAATTTTAATTCTAATAATTCAGATCCGGGAAGATTCTGTTTTTTTAAATTTTCAATAGCAGCGTCAAATGGTTTTTTGGATTGATTCAGCTCTTCAATTTCTAACTTAAGAGCGTCTGCTTGAATTTTAAATTCAACAGCTTTTTTCTCATAACGATCCGATTGAGATTGTTTATGGGTAATTTTAAGTTTATCTACTATTTTATCTATACCGGAAATTCTATAAAGTCCTTTAAAAAATTGATTGGCAATATCTTTTCCTTTCTCAGACATTTCATTGAATTTTTTTCGATTGTCTGGACTCAAAATCGCAGCTGTCTTTTTAGAAGTCTCTTCCGGGTTTTTTGCCCAATAATCTTCAACAGCAACCATTGTTTGTGCGCTGTTATAATCAGCGGCCTTACCAGAATCAACTTTTTGTTTCATGCGGGAGGCTTTATCCAGAGCCTCTTCCTTAGAATATAAATTTTTTTCTCCGGGAATTTCTGTCTTTGGAATTTCTGTCTTCTGACCTTCATCTTTAATTAATTCTCCTGCACCACTATTGTCTGGATTTGAAATTTCTGCTGTATTTTTAGAGGCTTCTTTTTGGGTTTCTGTTTTAATATTTTCAATATTAATTAATTTTTCTGCTCCAGTATATAAAGGAACTTCGCCAGAATCAACTTTCTGTTTTACGGATGAAATTTTATCTATAGTTTTTTCTACTATAGGATAGGATGTTTTAGATTGAATTAATTTTTTAGTTTCTGATTCTATTTTTGCAAGATTTTCACTCTTAATTAGTTCATCTGCTTCCTGATATGACTTGGCCTCACCGGATTTAATTTTTTGTTTCATGCGGGAAGCTTCTTCTTCCGCTTCTTGTGAAGGATATTGACCCTCTATAATATTCATATGATTATAATTTAATTTTTAAAAATATATTTTTTATTCCGCGTAAATGTAACCTAAAATACGTACATCGTCGCGATCAATTGTTCTTTGAGTAACGCGCCATGGCGTGGGATGATTCATTTCAGTAAAAGTAATAGTGTCATTATTAAAAGATTCAACATAAGCGACGTGTCCCCAACAATAGGAACTTCTTCCGCAGCAACCGCGGCCGGCTTCACATAAAGAAACAACGGCTCCTTTTTGCGGATCATCGCCAATTCTGAATCCTTGTTGTTTGGCATTACCGAGCCAGTTTTTGGCATTACCGCTCCAAGCAACGCATTTGCCGAGATCAGTCGCCCATTTATAAGCTACATAAGAAGTACACTGGCCATTATAAAATTTGTGGCATTTTGTATTTCTCAACCAAGAATTGTAATTCGGTGAAGTTATCACTAATTCTGTTTTTTCAAAACGAGGTTGAACAACCTGAGGTTTGATTATCACCGGAGGCGCGGAAGGTTGTGATCCATAAGGAATAATTAAAATATCATTTGCTAAAATATCAGAAGCATCGGCCAAGCCGTTGAAATCCACGATATCATTTATTGATGCTTTATATTTTTTGGCGATTTGATCCAATGTCTCGCCGGATTTAACTTTATGAGTTAAACCGTCAATCGGCAAAATAGAAAGCGTTTGTCCGGGTCTGATAAGATTGGCCGAACGAAGCGTCAAATTGTTTGCCGCAAGAATGGAAGTGATGTTAATGCCAAATTTTTGAGCAATGGTATAAATAGTATCTCCTGCTTCAACGGTATAATTTTCAACTTCTGTCCTGGTGTTTGGCATTGAGTCATTAAATTCAGTTTCAGGGGTGATTAAAGTGCTCCCGCCCAAAGTTAAAGAAATATCAGAATCTGCCAGCATTCTATTGCCGGCAATATGAAAATCAGAATCCTCTTTATTATTAGAAGGGATAGAAGTATCTTGAGCTTTAACAATAATTTTATCTTGATTGGTAATTGAAGTAATTAAATTTTCATGATTGGCATTTTCATAAAGATTTTTCATTTCCAAGGATGAAAAAATAATAAAAAAGGCGATTACAGCCACTAAAGCAAATTCGCCCGTTATTATTTTATCACGGTGTCTAAGGCAAAAATGAGAGATATAAAGTATTCTCCCGATAATCGCTTTTCCCAGATTGGCTAAGCCCGATTGGACATTAGACCGTAAATTGTTCAGAAAAACCTTAAAATAATTGTTTTTAAGAGGTTTTTTCATAATTTGGCCCTTATTCAGGGTTGTTTTTTATTATACCACTAATTTTCCGCTTGTCAAGAGGATAAGTTTATGTTAATATTAAATGATAAAAGTAATATCAATTTATGATAAATAGAACTTTTCTCGAAAAATTAACCAAAAGGAAAGAAGTTTATAATTTTGCCAAAATAGAAAAAAAATGGCAGAAATTTTGGGATAAAAATAAACTTTATCAGGCCCAAGATTCTTCGGAAAAACCCAAACAGTATATTTTGGTTGAATTTCCCTATCCTTCGGGAGACGGTCTTCATGTCGGTCACTGCCGAAGTTATGTAGCCCTGGATGTTTTGGCCAGAAAGAGAAGAATGCAAGGGCAAAATGTCCTTTATCCCATGGGTTGGGACGCTTTTGGCCTGCCGACCGAAAATTACGCCATTAAAAAAGGAATTCATCCGGCGAAAATTACGGCCCAAAACATTGCTGTTTTCAAAAAACAACTTAAATCTTTGGGAATTTCTTTTGATTGGTCAAGAGAAATTAATACCACTGATCCGAAATATTATAAATGGACCCAATGGATTTTTATCCAATTGTTTAAACGAGGCATGGCTTATCAATCAGAGATTCCGATTAATTGGTGTCCGAAATGCAAAATCGGTTTGGCAAATGAAGAAGTGGTTCAAGGAAAATGCGAACGCTGCGGCGCTCAAACCGAAAGGCGGCAAATGAAACAATGGATGCTTAAAATTACCGAATATGCCGATCGCTTGCTTAAAGAATTGGAAACAGTTGATTATTTGGAAAAAATAAAAACTCAGCAAATCAATTGGATCGGACGGAGCGAAGGAACGAATTTAAAATTTTTAATTAAAGATTCTGATTCAGCGGAAGAACAATTTATTGAAGTTTTTACAACTCGCGTTGACACGATTTATGGCGTCACGGCCTTGGTAATCGCGCCGGAACATAAAATGATTGAGACATTAAAATTAAAAGTTAAAAATTTGGAAGAAGTGGAAAAATATATTAAAGCATCTCAAGAAAAATCAGATATGGAAAGAACCGATTTGGCAAAAGAAAAAACAGGCGTTCAATTAAAAGGACTTTATGCTGTCAATCCGATTAATAAAAAATCAGTGCCGATTTTTCTCGGCGATTACGTGATCGCCGCTTATGGCGGAGGTTCGGTTATGGTTGTTCCGGCTCATGATCAAAGAGATTTTGATTTTGCCAAAAAATACGGATTGGAAATTATTGAAGTAATTAAACCTGATCAAAATCATAAAGCCGCGAAAAAGGGCACTAATAATGAATTATTAGAGGCCTTTGAATCAGAAGGGGTTTTAATTAATTCTGAAGAATTTTCAAATTTAATTTCTGTTGAAGCAAGAAAAAAAATCACCGAAAGATTGACTCTGGAAAAATCAGGCGGATTAAAAATAAATTATAAATTGCGCGACTGGGTTTTTTCCCGCCAGCATTATTGGGGCGAACCGATTCCATTGGTTTTTTGCCAAAAATGCGCTGACAAAATAAAAAGCAAAAAACAAGAAGCGGATTGTAAAGAATTTAATCAGGGAGAATTATTAAATCCCGGCTGGATGGCGATTGAAGAAAAAAATTTGCCGGTTGAATTGCCTTATCTTAAAAAATATCAGCCATCAGGAACCGGCGAGTCGCCGCTCAGCAAATGTGAGAATTGGATAAAAGTAAAATGTCCGCGTTGCGGCGCTTGGGCAAGAAGAGAAACCGATACTATGCCGAATTGGGCCGGTTCAAATTGGTATTTTATCCGTTATCTTGATTCTAAAAATGATAAAACTTTGGCCAGTCCTGAAAAAATGAAATATTGGCTGCCGGTTGATATTTATAATGGCGGAATGGAACACACAACTTTGCATCTTCTTTATTCCCGTTATTGGTATAAATTTTTATACGACATCGGCATTGCGGAAAACGACGAGCCATATTTAAAAAGGCGATCACACGGAATGATTTTAGCTGAAGATGGCAGAAAAATGAGTAAAAGTTTTTCCAATGTTATTAATCCGGATGAAATTATTAAAAAATATGGCGCTGACACCTTGCGGCTTTATGAAATGTTTATGGGGCCGTTTGACCAGCCAATTGCCTGGAATACTCAAACCATTGAAGGAGTGGCAAGATTTCTGACAAGAGTCAGAAATCTTGTAATTTCTAATTCTCAATTTCTAATTTCTAATCCGCCAGCTGGCGGACCAAATCCTGATCTGGAGCGTTTAAGACATCAGACAATAAAAAAAGTAAGCGAAGATATTGAGAATTTTAAATTCAATACTACAGTCGCTTTTTTAATGGAATATTTAAATGCTTTGGAAAAATCACCGAATATTCTGGATATTAAAACTTTACTTTTATTATTGTCTCCTATCACCCCTCATCTTTGCGACGAGCTTTGGTCTAAAATTAACGTCAATAATAAGAAGAGTATTTTTCAAGAACAATGGCCCGAATTTGATCCCCGATTAATTCAGGAAAAAGATTTTGTTTTAGTTGTTCAAATTAACGGCAAAATAAGAGATTCAATTAAAATCCAGGTTGGTATTACCGAAGAAGAAGCAAATCAAATTGCCCTCAACAGTCCGAAAATCCAGAAATTTTTAAACGGACAGAAAATTAAAAAAACAATTTTTATCGCCGGAAAATTAATTAATTTAGTGGTTTAATTGATGTCGCTTAAAACAGAAACACAAGAAATTTGTTCTCAATATCAAATTCAACCTTTGAGAAGAAGAGGACAAAATTTTTTAATTAATCAAGAAACGATAAATAAATTATTAGACGCGGCTAATTTGGAAAGTTCAGATTATGTGATAGAAATCGGTGCCGGACTTGGAATTTTAACCCAAGAAATAGCAAAAAAAGTAAAAAAAGTTTTTGCTGTGGAAATTGACAAGAAATTAGTTGAAGTTTTAAAAAATAGATTAAAGGATTATAAAAATATTGAAATTATTTCCGGTGATATTTTAGATTCAAAATGCTGTGATGCTATAATGTTAAAATGTTTCAATGATTACAAGGTTGTGGCGAATTTGCCTTTTAATATTACCAGCGCGGTTTTAAGAAAATTTTTAAGTCAAAAAATAAAACCAAAATCAATAACTCTAATCCTCCAAAAAGAAGTCGGAGAGCGCATTCTAGCTAAACCGCCCAAAATGAATCTTTTGGCGATCTCGGTTCAATTTTACAGTAAAGTAAAAAAGATTTTTAAAATTTCAAAAGAAAATTTTTGGCCAAAACCAAAAGTTGACAGTGCAATTTTACAAATTGTGCCTATTACGAATTACGAATCAAGTACAAATATACGAATTACTAATAATATTGATGAAGAAAAATTTTTCCAAATCGTCAGGGCGGGTTTTTCTTCGCCGCGAAAATACCTCTTGAATAATTTGGTAAAAAGTGGTATAGTAAACAAGGAAGAGAGTGAAAATATTTTATCTCAGACAAATCTTTCTTTAAAATCCAGAGCGCAGGAATTATCAATTGAAAATTGGATAGAGTTAGCTAATAAAATTAAAAATTAATTTCATGCCGCAGAATAAAAATACTTTTATTATAGTTTTTTTTATCTTAATCGGCATTGGCGCCGTTACTCTTGGTTTTCTAAAAATAAAAGGGGCAATTTATGCTCCTTTTATTAGTTATTCCAAACCAAAATCATTAACCCAAGAAGAAGTTTTGACCGGCTTAAAAGTTGTTGACACGGATCATGACGGCCTTTCTGATTTTGACGAACAATTTAAATACCGAACTTCGGCTTATTTGACTGATTCTGACAGCGACGGATATTCTGACAAGCAAGAAGTGGACGCCGGTTCCGATCCCTTAAATTTAAATTCAACTCCGCTTAACAAATTGGCAACAGGCAGTGAAAATAATTTGGAAAAAACATTTTCCAGCCCCAGTACCGGCACCTTAAATCCGGCCCCCAACTTAACTAATGAATCTGTTCAAAAAATTCGTGATTTACTTGTGGATAAAGGCGGTCTGGCTCGTGATGTTGTGGATAAGCTTGATAGCGAAACTCTTCAGAAGTTATATAATGAAACTAAGGCAGAAACAGGAATAGATTTGGAAACAATAGCAACGCCGAATACTACTTCGGGCGATTTTTCTGATTTGGATATAAATCAATTGCGCCAAATTTTAATTACTCAGGGCGCAGATCAGGAAATATTAAATAAAATAGACGACGAAACTTTAAAATTGATGTTTTTGCAATCAGCCCAGCAACAAGGGCAGTAAATAAAAGCTTATTAGCTTGTAGCTTTTTAGCTTATTAGGAAAATAAAAATTGAATAGTTGTTGATATTTATATTTTGAATTATAGAAATTATTTAAAATTCAAAATTAAGAAATAAAATATGGATTTTAAAAAACAAATTAAATTTAAAGTAATGGCCGGGGCGGTTTTATTGGTAATGTTTTTATCAATAGCGACTCCGGTTTTATTTTATCCAAAACAAGCTCAGGCAGTACCGGTTGAAGATTGGCCCAAATTTATTTGGGATAAAGTTTGGGAATATTTGAAAAAAGCTTGGGCAGAAGGCGCGGGAGTTGCCTACAGAAACGCGATTAATTCTTATACCAGTACAATAGCCACGCAAACTGCCGAATGGGTGGCCGGCGGAGGCAAGGGTCAAAGCCCGTTATTTATTTCCAGTCCTGATTATTGGACCGCAATGGGCGATGATATGTTGGGTGAATTTATTGATTCGGCGGCCAGAGCTACCGGATTTTTTACGCAAAGTTTGTGCGATCCGATTGATCCGACTCTTCGTTTAAATATTTTAATTTCTTTTGATCCGGTTTATCAAAAGAAAGTTTGGAAACAGGAAACTCATTGTTCTTTTTCAAAAATAAAACAAAGAATAAGCGAAGCGCAGCAGAAAAATTTAATTGAATTTTCTATAGATTTTAAAGAGGGCCCGGTTGGCAGATATAAATCCAGTTTTAGAGATATTCTTGAAGCAGATTCGGTATTAAAACAATGGCCGGATAAGTCTGAGGGAAATAAAGAATGGATAGGTGGAAAGAATCGCGTAGATGCATTAAAAAATATCGCTCAAAATATCGTTGAAGTTCAAGATGAATTTTCTAAAACGGTTGAAGCTCTTCAAACTGACAATAAAGATTCTTTAATGACACTGCCTACCCAAGAAGGATTTCAGAAATTAATTAATAAAATAGTTTGGGGTACGCCAGATAATGAAAATGATTTGGCATATTTGAAATATTGGCAAAAAAATACGTCAGTTTGCGCGGCTAAAAAGCAGCAAGATTTTTGTTCTAATCAGGAGTGTCTGGCGATTGGCAATGTCAGTCCTACGGATTGCTCATACTTTGAATGCAAAGGATTGACGGCGAATTTAAAGGATAAGGATTGCGAGGAAAAAGACAGACAATATGTCGGTTATGTTAATGCTCTTGCATATACTCAGCGTGCCAATCTCTATGTTAAACAATTGGTGGTTTGGACAACAACATTAGAAGACATGATTAAAAAGACCAACTTTACGGCCATAACCGCTAAAGAACAAGCTACTTTGGAAGATATAGGGAGAATGTTTTCGGAAGACAATGATTTAAGAGTTACCTTAGAACTTCAATCTAACTTAATGAATAAGCAAACCACGGCGATAACCAATTCAAAATATTTTCAATCTCTCCAGGGCAGAATGAATGATGTGACGACTAAAATTTCCGGCTTAACCAAAACGCCTTCCACTTTGGTAAGCGAAGCAACTCGTCAGGTGGTGGAAAAAGGCGAAGCCAGTCCGATGCAATATACCGGCGTGGCCGCGGCTGACGCGATTGGCATATTTACCAGCACTCTAACAAGCAAACTTTTAAATCAAATTTTTGAAAAAGGTTTTAATTGGAATTATGCTCCATGGGCGCCCAGATCAGAGCCGTTTTTAAACGTAAACGGAGGAGTAACCACGTTAAGCACCGGTGGCGAATCTTTTTTCGCCGATTTAACCGTGGCTTCTTTGAAAAAGGGCGGAGAAATATCAATTTATGACGAATACTCGGTTTGTCCGCAAGATCCAAAATATGCGTTGCCAAGCAACTGCGTGATGGATTCGGGAATAGTCAGAGCGCTTGAAGAAAATCTGACCTTAAAACAAGCAATGGATAAAAATTTAATCCATCCGGATTGGCTGATTAGCGGACGAAGCAAAAAAGATGCAGCCACTGATTATTTAAATCGTTACAGTTTGACTAATATTAAAAAATTGCGCGCGATCAGAGTTTTTCCATTAGGTTTGGAAATCGCGGCTCAAAAAATTTATGACGGTGAATTAGGCGATGCCCAATTTACTTTAAAAGATATTGTTGATGGGTTTGATAAAGTGAGTTCTGATTTAGATTGTAATACAACCAAGAAGGTTGCAACAGGATCAACTTGGCAAAAAGCCTCGCCTTTTTGTCATTTGGTTGATCCGAATTGGGTTTTAAAAGCTCCGTCTTTTCAATGCGAAACCATTGCTTATTCAGCCATTCCTTTGCCCGGTTCCAGCCAACGCCAAGAAACTTGCGTTGATATGAAAGATTGTATTCATGAAGACGCAAACGGAAAATGCGATACTTGGGGTTACTGCACCAGAGAAAAAAATATTTGGCGAGCGGGCGGAAATTCTTGCAATGGTCAATTTAATACTTGCCAAACTTATAAACGAACCAGCGACAATAAAAGTTATTCTTATTTGGCCGATACTTTAAATTTTGCCAATTGCAACGCCAGTGATATCGGTTGTAAATGGTATTGTGCGGATTACGGCAAGGGATTGGCAACCGGAGGCAAAGATATTTGGGCTTGCAAAAGTCCGGGAGTGTCATATGAAAAAGATAATGACGGAAAATACGTTACGACTGATAATTCCAAAAATGCTATTTTCTTTAATCGCAATGTTGAAAAATGCGATGCCAGCACAGAGGGTTGTCATGAATATATCAGAACCGCCCTTGATTTAGGCACAAATTTAGCACCGAATGGAGGTTTTGAAAGCGGCATTCTCAAAGACAATGGAGCTGACGGATGGGATCCATATTGGAAGGGTTATTCATTAATTGATGCTGATAAATTATCCGGCAGTAAAGCTATTAAGGTCAGTTTGGGATGTACTTGCGCGCAAACACCTTGCGATGCCTGCAAATCTGGCGCAGGACAAGGCGTTAATATAATAGTTCAACCGGATGAATATGTTACTGCCAGTGTTTGGTCAAAAGTAAACAGTTACACCAGTGGAAGTTTTAAAATTTATATGCAAGGTACGGATGGAAAAGGTGAATGGCATGATCCTCTTTTTGACTGTTCATTGCCTACTACTAATAAAAATCAATGGCAACGAACTGTTTGCACTTACCATAATACTGACCCCACCGGTCAAGCCAAAGTAACCAGAATTTATTTAATTACCACTGATTATTCCGGAGAAATATTGCTTGATAATACTCAATTTGAAATTGGAAAAACTCCTTCACCTTATAAAGATTACGGTTCAAACAATAAAATTTATTTAAAAACCGCGCCAATTTGGATGGGTTGTAATACTAATCCTGATAATCCGGAATGCGATAATTTTGCCAAAAAATGTTCATCAGCAGATGTCGGTTGCGGATTATACACCCCGATCAATAATGATCCGATCATACCGGGAATTGTTTCTGAAAAAAATCGCTGCTCGGAAAAATGCGTTGGAGCGAATTATTTTAAAGAAATGAAGACTAATTTTGAAACTGAACAGCCTGATGTGCTGCTGATTCCTTCTTTGGCTACTTCTTGTTCCGCACCTGGCTGCGAAGAATTCACCAATTTGGATGAAGTGGTAAAAGGCGGCGAAGGCATACAATATTATTCTTATATTAGAAAATGCCAAAAACCAAGCGATGCTTGCGGTTATTATTACACTTGGGTTGGTTCAGACACAAATGGTTATCAATTAAAAAAATATTATTTAAAATCAGAAGATGATGGTCCAGAAAAAGTGAATTCTGCTTTAGAAGGAGCTAATTGTAACGGACCGGAAGATTTAACAGATCCTCATTGCAAAGAATTCTATGACGCAGATGGAAAAGTAAGTTATCGTATTTATGAAAATACAATTACTTGTTCTGATAGTTGTTCTTCTTTAAGGAAAACTCCTTCGGTTAATTTTACCGCAGACAAATGTACGGCCAGCCGTGGAACATGGGAAAATGGAAATTGTATTTATCAAGCTATTCCAAATGAAAGCATTTCTTGCAACAAAGCCAATGTCGGCTGCCGAGAATACAAAGGCAGCGCGGCCAATAATATTAAACAAGTTTTAAAAAGTGATTTTGAAGATGGAAATCAAGGTTGGATTGGCGGAAGACCTTCTAATGAGTCAGTGAATAAAGATGGTTATTCAATGGAAATTATTTCTGAAGTAAAAGCGATTGAATATGCGGCTTCTGGTTTGGTAACCCAAGGTAAATCCTATATTATTTCTTTTTGGGCTAAAGGCAGGGGAACTTGGAGGGCTGATTTCTCAGCGGCCGGAAAAGATTCCCTTCTTATCGGCTCAACTTTATCTCCGGATGAAAATTGGCGAGAAATAAAATTAGGACCTGTTTATTTTGATCGAGAAGTCGGTTCTGATGAAAAATTAATTATCTCTACTGCTTATCGAAATTATTATATTGACAATATTATTTTAAAAGAAGTCAAAGATGATTTGAATTTAATTAAAAATTCTTGGGTTACAAAAATGACACCTCTCAATTGCACCGTCCCGGGTTGCCAGGCCTATAAAGATCAAAATAATAAACTTCAATATCTGGCTTCATTTGCCCGTCTTTGTAACGAAAAATCAGTCGGTTGCGAAGCTTTAATTGACACTCAAAATTCTGCTTCTCCGTTTGCTGAAACATTTAAAAGCGGAATAACCGTCTCGGCCGATAGCCCGATTTATCTGATTAATGATTCCAAAAAATCTTGCCAAGAAACAAACAAGGGCTGTCAAAGATTTGGTTTGCCGACTCTTTCTGCTACAGACACGGTAACCGGTTGGTCTGATTTATATTTAAAAAATAATCCGGATAATTATTCCACCAAGATTCTTTGCGACAGCGCGAATACCGGCTGCGAAGAATACAATATCAGCGGTTCGGGCAGCTCGGTTTATTTCAAAGACCCGGGCGAAAATCTTTGCGAATATCGCGAAAAAGTGAGTTTGTCAGGCGGGGACAATATAACCGGTTGGTTCACCAAAGGAACCGATCAGCCCTGTTATTACAATACTAATAAAACTCCATATCTTCTTAACGGCATTTATGGAATTAAAACAAGCACTGAAACTGGCTATGAAAAAGCCGGTTTATGTCCGCAGAATCAAACCGGTTGCACGCAATTTACCGAAAGCGTGGGAACTTTAACCAATATGGTTACTAATGGAAGTTTTGAAGAAGGTAAAACTTATTGGTTAAATGATTGTCCTCCCGGTCAAGGTTATCAGGAAACATGCAACGGCGTTATATTAAATCCTATTGATGATTATGTTGACGGCAAGAAGGGTCTGCAAATTAGCGCGAACGGAAGCGACTGGGTTGGTTTAGTTAGTCAAGATATTAAAATTGATCCAAAACCATATCCAAGATATTTTTATCTTTTTGGAAATATAAAAATTCCCGGAACTTTAAAAGGGAGCTGGCAACTTCATTTTCAGGCCTTAACAGCCAATGAAAATGGAAAATGCGGAGAAAGCGGAAATTCTGATATTGCTCATTGCCATACCACTATAAATGGTAATTATCAATTTAATAATAGTCATACTAAAAATGAATGGTTCTCGGCCTGGCGATATGAAAAAGTAGATTCCAATGTTACAAATTTAAGAATTTTTGTTATTGCGGATGATACGCAAGGCAATAATGATAAAGTTAATGTAGATAATTTACAAATTATTGAATTCACGCCTCAACCATATTATTATCTTGATGACGGAAAATTAGATCAATCTTCTTGCCAAGGAAATGTTTCACAAAAACAAGGCTGTATTCTTTTATTAGATAACAGCCAGGGTTCGGCTACTTATAATACTTTTGCCACTTATAAAAAATCAGAAGCGACTAATCCAAAATATGAATTAGTTTCGCCGGTTAATTGCGCAAAAGAAGGTAGTGAAGATTACACAAAATATTGTTTACCAAACGGCCAGACCACAAATGACGCGAATATAATTCTCAAAGTGCGACAAGATAGAACTTGCGGCGAATGGCTTACTTGCACCAGCTCGCGTTCCGAATGGGATACAAACAGCGGTTCTTATAAAGATATTTGCGAAGCAGTTGGACGTTGCGATAAATTAATCGGCAGCGGAAACACAAATCAATGCGGACATTTAATTTGGGAACAGAACCCGGCGGTTTTAACTGAAAATATATATCAAGACCGAGATGTTTCTTGGAGCGGAATGGATTATGCCGGACACTCAATTTATAATATGTATCCGATTGAAAGATTAACAGCCAAGGAATATGTAGATGCAAATAATAATTTGGGTTATAGATTAAGTTATGTTAATGCTCTGGGAGATGTTTATGGAGTTAACGGAATCAAACTTAAATCATCGATACAACCAGATAGCATTATAAGTTCAACTGATTTAGCAAAACTTACAATTGCCAAAACCTGCCGAGCTTATCCGGAAAAAGATTCTCCATTCAAAGGTAATAATGCCAATGGAGGCGCGCCTTATTATTCTGATGTTAATGTTTGCAGTGATGCTACTAATGGGGCCGGCGACCAAAAAGATTGCCAATGCAGCTATACTAAGGCTGTTTATGGCGGAACGACAAAATATTATAATTCAGAAAGTTTAGCTGGAGACAGTATTTGTATTGGTAGTAATGGCAGCGAAACTTCAGATACAACCAAAGAAAGTTGTGAAGGCAAATCTAGCGCCGCTACGGGGAATACTTGGACGCTTCTAACTAAAAAAACAAACGCGATTGGTTTGCGAGGTTTTTGTTTGGAACCGGATCCGTCAAAACCAACAGATGTGAATGCTTGTATTACTTGGTGGCCTGGACAACCAACCGGCGACCCGGATATTTATAATCAATTTCTTTCTGCCGGTTACCAAGCCGCCAATGACAGAGAATGGTATTGTACTAAAAAAATTATCCCTTCTGCAAAATCAAATCCAATTACAAATGCCAAGGACGTAACAGCTAGCGGTTCCTGTGCTCAGTGGGGAGAAGGGTTGGCGTACAAGTGTTATGATATAAATGATGGAGATAATCCGACTTGTCCTTCGTGTACGGATACATGGACATATGAAGAAACTTTTAATTATTATAAAAATGATATTGCAAGTATAGATTTTAATTTAAAAAGCGATAGTGACTGGTGTGGTTTGGGGCATAGAAGCGGCTGGGATGCAAATACAACAATTAAGGCAAATAATCCTAATTGGAAAGCAAGCTGGAAAAAAGGCGCTGATTATGTAGATATTACGGTTCTATTTGACGAGAGTAATAAATTAACTGGTTTTAATCTTTCTAGCTGTGATGGAAGTGCTGATGACGGTGGATTTGGAGTCGCAGGGATTACTATAAATTTTAATACAGGTTGCGGTCAAGTTGTAAAAATAGCTAACGAGGAGGATCAAAATATGACCAAAGCTTTTACTAATAGAGTAAATAATATTAAAAATTATTATAATGATCCAATAGACAGTAAAATATATACTACCATGGATGCAAATAATAAAACTGATTCCCAATGTCAGCCCTGGGGAGCACTTGGTAGTTGGGACCAATCAGCTTATATCACTTCTGCCAGCGGTTGCGGAGATAATATGGTTGATTCATCTTCTATATATTCATCCATAACCCCTTTACAAAAACTTTTTACTACATCTTATTCAATTTATAATTATATTTTTCCCGGTGTTTGTCAAAGGAAATGTCAGGACGGTCTAAATCAAAACAATAATTGTTTAACTGATGAAAATTGTGGAGAGAAAACATCTGTTATTTCTCATGATTGTATTGGGATATGTTCAGGGGCTAATCATTCGTGTAAAACCGACGATGATTGTTTTATGGCAGGAACATGTGGAAATGGAATTTGTGAAGATGGTCCAAAAAAGGATAATACTTGCCAATTAAGCAGTCAAGATTGTTCAGAACCGGCCACTTATTACACTTGCGGTAATCTTACCTGTTCCACTACGGGTTCATGTGTTGGAAAAAATGTGGGAGATATTTGTGAAATACATCCCGGTTTAGATTATACATATCAACGAACTAATACAAGTTTAAATAGTCCATCTGATATTAAAAGTCCACAAATTGTTTCTGTTAATTGTACTGAAAAAGGTCAATGTCAGAACGGTAATTTAGATAAAATAACCATTGGCGATGTTGACAATGAAGATATTACTCGTTCCCAATCTTATTTGGCGGTTTTGAAATTTTATGCCTGGGCGGATAAAGACCAAATGCCGATTCGCAACATTACCATTGACTGGGGCGATGTTATTCAGCCAAATCCATATTTGGTAATGGCCAAAAATCATAAACCGGTTTGTTGCGCTGATAATCTAACTTGCGATAATTTTGGCGATACTCCTAATGCTTGTACAAATAATTATTTTCAATTTAATCATATTTATTCTTGCGCCTCCGGTGGTTCGGGTTGGAATAAATTCGGGTGTTCCAATGCTTGTTGTTTCCAGCCAAAGGTTTCAATTACGGACAATTGGGGAAAAACAACAAATGTTTCATTTCAAGGATTGATTAAAATTATACCTTAAAATAAAAAAAGGGCAGGTTTTAGGCCTGCCCCGTGATGAAACTTATTTTCATCTTATTAACAAAACTTTCTCAGTTATAGTTCTATTTTCTGTCTTAACCTTTAAGAAGTACATTCCATTTGAACACTTATTTCCTTTTTCATCTCGTCCATCCCAAGTAAAATCATTAATTGATTTTACCAGTTTACCGGTTTTGTCATACACTTTAATGTCTGATTTATCCGATGCTCCGGTAATCAGTAAAGATTGGCAAAATGGATTTGGAAAAACTTTTATTCCATGTTCAATGTTCAATGTCCCATGTTCCTCTTCCACCGCTTGGTTTTCTCCCATTGAGTCCAAAACCACCTCATTTCCATTATTCCAAGTTTTATAAGTAAAATTATCAAACTTGCCGTTAAAAGGAAATTGAGGATTATCAGAATTATACACGATAGCCAAGGTTACAGTATCAATTCTTGTTGCGCGTGGTCCATTCCCCGATGGTAAAAAGGTTCCAAAATCAACCCCTTGTTTCCACTCAGTAGACAAAAAATGGGAGCCACAACCACCTTCATAGAATTTTCCATTTGAGACCATAAATAATTCAATATAAACAGAATCTGCAGGGGAACCTTTTATGTCAAGATAAAGTCGGAAGGAATCGCCAACGTTCAGATTAAATGCTTTTGAAAAAAGCATTGACCCATGTCCGGAAGTAGAGGTGTCGGCAAATTCAATAGAACTTTGACTGTTATTCCATGGGCTGTGATCATCCGAGATTCTTGTAAATCCACGATCTCGAAAATTTCCCGTATAATATGACAATTTGTTTTTCAGTGCTTCAGATGCGTTACTTGAATCTATCGGAACCCAACCGCAAACTGTTTGTCCAAAAATCGAACTGGAAAATACTATTGAAACTATAACTAAAAAAATTTTTAAAGAGCTTTTCATCTTTCCCCCTATTGAGTTAAACGTTATTGTTCAACTATATAATACTTTATCACATTTTTCGCCTTTTGTCAAGACCAAATAAGCTGGTAAGCAAATAAGCTAACTAAGTTGGTAAGCAAAATTCGTTGGAGGTCAGACCTCCGGAAACCCTAAAAAGCTAACAAGCTAATTTCTAACAAGCTGATTTTTATGCGTTTTTTACGCCGCATATCAACAAAAAAGAAAATTATCATCCCCATTTTATTGGGGCTGGTTTTAGTTATGTCTTTCTGCGCTTTTTATCAGGTTAATGCGCAAGTTGGACAAGTTGATGCAACAATGTCTGCGTCATCAGCGGGGTCAGATATAAGATCAGGGGTTTTACAAATTTTAAGCTGGCCGATTCTTTTCTTTATCAGTGTATTGGCGAAACTTTTAATCGTTATTATCCGTCTTTTGGTCTGGGTTGCCCAATATAATGATTTTATAAATTCACCGGCGGTTTCTAAGGGATGGATTATTATCCGAGACATCTGCAATATGTCTTTTATCCTGGCTCTTTTAATAATCGCTTTTTGCACGGTTTTAAAAATTGAAAATTATTCTTACAAAAAACTTTTAGGGAAATTGGTAATGGCGGCGGTTTTGGTTAACTTTTCAAAATTTATTTGCGGATTTTTGATTGATATTTCTCAAATTATAATGCTGACTTTTGTTAATGCTTTCAAAACGGCGGCAGAAGGAAATTTTGCTGAAATGTTGGGACTAAGTAAAATATTGTCTTTTAGAGATTCAATTACCGGTGCGGATATTAATGGTTTTGAGGTTTTTGGAGCTTTGATTCTGGGATTGATTATGGTTGGAGTGGCGCTTTTCGTGATTGGTATTATTACAATAATTTTAGTAATGAGAATTGTGACGCTTTGGTTTTTAATTCTTCTCTCGCCCTTGATTTTTGTGGCTCCTCTTTTTCCAATGGGCAAGGGCCATGCTGATCAATGGTGGAAGAAATTTTCCAATGAATTGATCGTCGGACCGGCTATGGCTTTTATGCTTTGGCTTTCTTTGGCGGTTGTTCAAGACCAGGGAGGCACGATATATAAAACAATGGTTACCGAAGAAAGAGCTACTGCTATTGGCCAAGATGCATTAAAAGGAGCATCCGGCGAAGGAAATTTGGCGGCGTCTATTTCTGAAACCGGCCAACCGCAATATGTTTTGAATTTTATAATCGGCATTGCCATGTTGGTTGGCTCTTTAATGGTTGCTCAACAGCTCGGCGTGGCCGGCTCGCAATTGGCTGGTCAGGGAGTGAAAGGAATGCAAAATTTTGCTTCCGGAGCGAGCAAATTAGGATTAAGGAAACTTGATCAAGGATTATTAAACACCACAAGAGGCGTTGGCCGAATGTTTGGTGCTAAACAATGGGAGGGTATAAGTGTTCAATCCGGTGTGGCGGCATGGAAATTGCGTCAAGCAGAAAGTATTAGGAGAGAAAAAGATAGTATTGAGCTTGCATCAAGACCGCTTGGTACAGCTATTGACAAGGCGATGGATCCGGGCCATTGGGGTAAAAAAGTGGGAGACTTATTAACAGGATCGAAGGGTAAACAAAAAGAATTAGCGGATAAGAAAAAAACAGCAGATGATGAAATGTCAAAAAATAATAACGAAATGAAAAATTTAAAAATAGTAATAGAGAATTTAACAAATGCATTAGCAAGAAGAAACGAACTCTCTGGTAAACTTATGGATGGTACTAATACAGCTGATGATAAAATTGAGTTAGAAGCCATGGCTAATTGGTGCCAACGAGAGACTGGCGAGAGGTATGATTTTAACACATCCACGGGGCGACGGGATTTAGCACATTGGATGCAAAATAAAGAACCGGAAGAAAATAAAGAAATAGACACAAAAAAACAAGAATTGGGTGATAGAGAAAAAACTCAACTTGACCTTTTAAAAGAAAGTAATGAATATGCTCAAAAAATTTCTGCCTTAAGATATAATACTTATGGATCTTTGGGCAGAGAACAAGAAAGAACGCCTTTGGCTGAATATGGAGCCAGACAGAGACAGGCGGAAAAACAAAAAGAATTGCAGTTGACAACCGGCGGCGAAGAAACATTATTGGTTGAAGAAGTTAAAAAAGCTTTAGTAACCAAAGATGAAGATAAATTAATTGCGGCAATAGAAATGTTAGCCAAGGTTAACGGCACAAATACTTTAATGTTAGATCCTTATATTCAGGCGGAAACAAAAAAGATATTGGCTAAAAAATATGGCACTTCGGAATATGGATCAAATGGCGGAGAAAACGCTGTTGCGTCTTTTGAAAAAAATCCTGTTAATCCGGTAGCTGTTAAGGATTTTTTTGAACATATATTTAAAGACGTGGCTCGCCTTGGCGATATGGAAACCAGCCGAGCAATATCAAGAGTGGGCTCTATTGGCGCTATGGCAGGCCAGCATCAAATGGCCGGTATGGCTACAATTGATTCGGTAACAGGTATGGCTAAAATTGGAGGAGTAAACAAAGAAGAATTAGCAAAGGGCAATTTAGACATAGATGATCAATGGGCAAGAGTAACTGTCGCAAAAATGAATCAGGTAGAGCCGCAAAATATGATGAGGGGTTTACATGCTGATACTTTAATAACCGAAGATCAATTTGGTAAGGGCGCCTCTTTACATAATGCCGGAAAAAAATATTTAGATACTGTTCAGGAACTTGATATAAGACAAATTCAGAGAATCAGACCCGATACTCTGAAAAGATTAACCACTGAAAGTGTATTACAACAAATGGCAGCTTATACTAAAGAAATAGAAAATGGTATACCGGGTGTACCTAAAGATCAGGCAAAATTGATTAAGGAATTTATTGATGAGCTTAAAATACAAGCAGGATTAATTAAAAGACCAAAACCTTAAACATTTTAACCCATGATTAATCAGGATCAAATTAATTCAGAACAATTAAATAATCCGGAATTCAAGGAAGAACTTCAAAAAGAAGTCCAAGAGATTATTTTTTATTTAGAAAATAAAAAAGCCAAACAATTGGCCGGAGCTTTGGAAAAAGCTTTATCCCGAAGCCAGTTGGATCCTGATTTAAATGAAGAATATAAAGATTTAATCAGCGGATTAAAATGCGTCGCCATGCAGAGATTAAATGTTCAGGAAATCGCCGATTTTTTGCAATATAATTTAGCCGCAGCTTTGAAAATTTCCGATTTGCCGGTTTTATCTCAATTAAAATCGTCTCTTATTTCTTTCAATCCTTGGGGTCGGGATTCAATTAAAAAAGAATTGATGAATGCTTTAAATTCTAACAATCAAATATTATTTCCCGAAGAGATGGAAGAGAAAAACAGAAAAACCATCGCCAATTATCTTAATGATTATCATCAAATTTTGGGCGCGGAAGAGATTAGTAATATAAAACAAGCGGAATATTTTATGAAGCATCTTTCCGGGTTATCCCCTCAAAATAGGGCGGTTTTGGAAAAATTATTCGGCATTTATGAATATTTTAAAATTGATTCCAAGTCTCCCCAAGCTTTTGCGGATGATTTAACTTTCGTTACCGACAAAGGCACGCTTCAGATAATCCAAAATAATCGTTTAGTTGACATAATGCCTCGCAAAATTAACAAAACAGCCAATTCAAGCAGTGAGGAAATATCTCCTTTAAAAAGTTTTGACGACGAAATTGAAAAATTAAAAAAACAACAAGTTATGGCACCGCCAATTAATATTAATCAAGCCGTGGACACTGCGATTACCAAGGTTGGCTTGACTTTTCCCGATGAAATATTGGAAAAACGTTTTAAAAATGTCGTCTTTTCTTATTTAAGAGAAGTGCGCGGAGAAATTGAAACAAGAATTGTTTTAAAAAGGCCGCAAAAAATCGGCGGCGTGGAATTGGACGAAACAACAGTTGATAAAGTGATGGATATATTAAAACAAGAAAAACCAATGATTAAAGTTGAACCAATGGGCAATATTCCTCAAATTGAATTGGCTGAAGGATTAAAACAGCCGGAAGAAACAATTCAAAAATTTACCCGAATGGAAAAACCGGCGGAAAAAACAGTTCCTGAAATAAAACCGGTTTCTTCTTTGCCTAAAATGGAAGAAGAAAAATTTCTTCCTCAACCTGAAGAAACAAAAGAGAAATTATTAAAAGAAAAATTTGAACAAGAAACATTGAAAACACCGGTTTTAGAACAACCGGCACCGATTATTAAAAAACCTCAGCCCATGACACAGACTTACGCGGACAAGAACACAGACTTACGCGGACAAGGTGACATACAGATTAAAGAAAATCAACCTGTTATACCGGAAATTAAACCGGTTCTTCCGCCTGTTTTTGAAAAGAAAATTGAAGAACCCTCTTTTATTAAGGCTGCGGAGGATAAGAAAACAGCGCCAAATTTATTTACTGCGGTTGTTGAAAAACCCAAAACAGATTTACCCGTTGAAATTTTAAAGAAAGAAGAAATTTCCGGTCCGGAAGAAATTACAGGTGTTTTAAAAGAACTTGATCAATTGCCGGCAGAAGATTCACTTTTTGTTCTTGACGAAGACGCGGAAGATAAATTTAAGCTGCCGATTAAAGAATTGCCCAAAGAAGAACCTAAACCAATTATTAAAGAACCTAAAATTGAAGAAATCAAGAAAGAAATTAAACCTCAACCTCAGGCGGAAATTTTTATTCATCGGCCGCCTCGCGAACCGGCAATGTCTAAAATGGAAGAAATTAAAGTTACTCCACGCGTTTCCGGTCCAATTGAAGAATTACAGGGCGTTACCCTTCAGGATTTTCGACGTTGGGGCAGTTCTGAACAAGCCGTCCAAAAAATAAAAGAAAAAATAGATTTATTAGGTGAAGAATCTTTGGTTAAAAAATCAGAAGGAATCAAGGCCTGGAAAGAATCGGAAATTAATAAACTATATTTGGATATCGGCACAGAATCTATTGATAAGGGAATTTCAGTCAGTGAAGTAATTATTTTAAGACAAAAAGAAAATCGCAAAACATTAAATGAAGAAGAATTTGACAAAGTGGTTGAGCTCAATCAAAATCTTAGATTCTAAATGCGAATCGTTACAAATCTAATAAATTACGAATTTTTACAAATTGAAATGCCTAAAGTAATTTATCCGGAATTAAGTTATAAAATAGTAGGTATTGTCTATAAAGTTTATAATGAAATTGGTCCCGGTTATCAAGAAAAATATTATCAAAAAGCAGTGGGGCTGGAATTTAAACAACAGAATATTCAATTTAAAGAACAGTTAGAAATTCCATTGAAATATAATAAAACTGAAATTGGTAAATTTTATTTAGATTTTTCAATAGAAAATAAAATAATTCTAGAATTAAAAGTTGGCAACAAACTTTTTGTCAGAGATTATAAACAAATAATGTCTTATCTTAAGACCAGTGGTTTAAAATTAGGATTATTGGTTCTTTTCTCTAAATCAGGAATACAATATAGAAGAATCCTAAATATTTATTAAATTTGTAATTATTTGTAAGCTTTAAAATTTGTAGTGATTAGTATTTAATCTAATGCAATTCATCGTTCCACAATTTATTGATATTGAGCCGAAGATAATCGGGCAGATTACGCCGCGCCAGTTTTTAACTATTATTATTACGGCGGTTACAATCGGCATTTGCTACAAATTATTTGACTTTGCCTTGTTTATTTTAGCCGCGATTATTATTGCGGCAGTGGGCGCGTCACTTGCCTTTTTAAAAGTTAACGGCCGGCCGATATATTATTTTCTTGTAAACGCTTTTCAAACTTTTCGCAGGCCGAAGATAAGAGTTTGGCGCAAAGAATATATTCCCACGGTTGAAAAAAATTTCAGAGACAAAGAAAAAACCGTCAGAACCATGCAAAAATTTGTTCCTCGTCCTCCGCTTTCTTCCACTCGTCTTTCTCAAGTCGCTTTACTGGTTGATACTGGCGGAAAATATACCGAAGACAACGAAACAGATGACATTATAAATTAAGAATTTTAAATATGAACGATCAAAAACCGCAATTTTCATCAACGCAAAAATATTTAAACATTTCTGAAATAAAAAATGATTGCGTTATTTTACAAGACGGCACTTTGAGGTCTATTCTTTTGGTTTCTTCAATTAATTTTTCTTTAAAATCAGAAGAGGAACAGAATGCCGTGATTCAGGCTTATGTTCAATTTTTAAATTCTTTGGATTTCCCGATTCAAATCGTTATTCAATCCAGGCCGTTTAACATCAACCCTTATTTGGCTCAATTGGAAGAATTAAAAAGAACTCAAACTAATGATTTATTAAAAGCGCAAATGGCGGATTATATTGATTTTACCAGAGAATTGATTCAAATGGGCGAAATAATGAGCAAGCGTTTTTATATAGTCGTGCCCTACAATCCTTTGGGCGACAAAAAACGAAGTTTTATCTCAATTATGACTGATGTTTTGAGCGCCGCCGCCGTGGTCAAGCTTAAAAAAGAAAAATTTGAGAAATACAGAGAGATTCTTTTCAGAAGAATGGATAATGTTCTGGCTAATCTTTCCAGCATGGGAATTAAGGCCGTATCGCTTGACACTCAAAGTTTAATTGAACTTTTTTACAATACTTATAATCCATCCAGCGCTCAAAATCAAAAACTGGCCGAGATAAAAGATTTGAGAGTGGAATAACTAGCTGGTAGCTTTTTAGCTTGTAGCTTTTTAGGTTTTAAAAACTTTTTAAGCAATAGCTGATAAGCTAAGAAATTATTTTCTAAAAAGCTAATAAGCTAATTCCTAAGAAGCTAATTTTATGCCAATACGACCATCGGCTTTAAACGAGCCAACAACAACTATCAAAGCCCAAAGCTCGCAAGAAAGAAAAATTCAGGAAACAAGGAAAGACATAGAAGCAAAAGAGATTTTAAAATCAGAAGAGGCTTATCAAAAAGGAATTATTACTGTCAGAGACTTGGTTGCTCCGGCGGCTTTAAGAGTAGACGCGAAATATTTGCAATTGGGCGATCAATATTTAAGGACTATTTTTGTCACCACCTTCCCTCGTTATGTCATGGTGGGTTGGTTTTCGCCGATTATTCATCTTAATGCGCCTTTGGATATTGCGATGTTTTTTTATCCGGTTGAGAGCAAGGAAGTTTTAAAACAATTATTGAAGAAAGTCGGCAATTTGGAAGTTGAAATTCAAGCTGATCGGGAAAAAACAATGCCCCGCGATCCAGTTAAAGAAACCGCCTTGCAGGATATTGAGAAATTAAGAGATGACTTGACGACCGGAGTGGAGCATTTTTTCCAACTTGCTTTATATGTGACTATTTACGCCAATGATTTAAAAGCATTGGATCTTTTAACCGAAAGAGTGGAAACAATATTCGGCGGCAAAATGGTTTATACTCGCCGCGTTCTTTATCAATCCGAACAAGGATTTAATTCCACCTTGCCCTTAGCTAATGATGAAATGATGACTACGGTTAATATGAGTTCTTCTCCCTGCGCTTCAAGCTTTCCTTTTATTTCCGCCGATCTTACTTCGGATAGCGGCGTGCTTTACGGAATTAATCGCCATAATAACAGTTTGATTTTATTTGACAGGTTTTCCATGCCGAACGCCAACTTTACTGTTTTTGCCACCAGCGGTAGCGGTAAAAGTTATTTTGCCAAATTGGAAGTGTTGCGTTCTTTAATGCTCGGCACGGACGTGATTATTATTGATCCGGAAAGAGAATACAAGCATCTTTGCGACGCGGTAGGCGGAACTTATGTCAATATTTCTTTAACCTCAGAAAGTAAAATTAATCCTTTTGATTTGCCGCGTGCGTCAAGCCAGGATGTGAAAACCAGCGACTTGATTCGTTCGGCAGTTATCACCTTGAAAGGATTATTAAAAATTTGTATTGGCAAGCCGGATGAAAGGGGAAATCTCAGTTTTACGCCGGAAGAGGATTCTTTGATTGATCGCGCTTTAATTGAATCATACGCAAAAAAAGATATTGTTCCGGGTTGTGATTTAAGCCGAGTGGAAATGCCGATTATGAGCGATTTGCAGGAAATTTTGGAAGGCATGGAAGGCGGCAACAACTTGGCCGAGCGGCTTAAAAAATATACCATAGGCACTTTTAGCGGATTTTTAAATAACCCGACCAATGTCCAGATGGATAACAAATTGGTGATTTTTTCCGTCAGGGATTTGGAAGACGAATTAAGGCCAATGGCCATTTACACAATTGTAAATTATATTTGGAATGTTGTCCGCTCGCAAATGAAAAAAAGAATTTTAATGATTGATGAGGCCTGGTGGCTGATGCAATATGAAGATTCGGCGAAATTTATTTACGCTCTTGTAAAACGCTGCAGAAAATATTATTTGGGCGTAACCACTATTACCCAAGATGTGGCTGATTTCTTGAATTCTCCTTATGGAAAAGCGATTGTTACCAACTCAGCCATGCAATTGCTTTTAAAGCAATCTCCGGCCGCCATTGATTTGATTGCCAAAACTTTTATGCTGACCGAAGGAGAAAAATATTTATTGCTTGAATGCGGCGTCGGCGACGGCATATTTTTTGCCGGCAATAAACACGCGGCCATTAAAGTGGTTTCTTCTTATTCTGAAGATCAATTAATCACTTCCGATCCGCGCCAAATTTTGGAAATTGAACAAGCTAAAAGAGATTTTGATAAAAGTTTAAACAAGGGCTCATCGGAAAAAATTGACGACATGCCCATTGAGTAAAAAATGCGAAGTATAAAATTAACCTAATTAACCTAATTTTTAATTTCTAAACAATAACCCAAATCCCAAAGTGAAATGCGACTTACAAAAAATTAAACAATTAGAATTTTGTTCATTGGGTTTTATTTAGGTCAATTAGAAATTAGGAATTAGAAATTTTATAACAGATTTTTAATCTTTGATTTAAAATAAACTAATTTTGAAATAACATATGCGAAAATTAATAATTATTATAATCATTTTAATTTTAATCGGCGGCACGATTTGGTTTTTAATATCAAAAAAGAACCAGCCAATTTCGGAAAATAAAAATATTATAAATCAATTGGTTAATCAAGAAAATACGGTTGACCAAAATCAAATTAAAACAGAAACGCCGGTTCCGGCTGCGGAAGATTTATTAAAAATTAATCTGACAAATCAAGCCCGTTCTTTTATTGAACGTTATGGAAGTTATTCCACGGACAGCGATTATGAAAATTTAAAAGAATTATTGCCGACCATGGCTCAGCCGCTTCAGACAGAAACTGAAACAAGAATTAAAAAAGGAGTGAAAAATGATATGGCTGTCAGTAATTTTTTGGGTCTGACCACCAAAGTAATTTCCATTAACTTGGATGAATTTACGCCGGATTCTGAAGCGATTTTTTCCGCCGAAGTTCAAGAACAAGCCGCGCATCCCGGCCAAACCGATATTTCATATAAAACAGCAAAATTGACCTTGGTAAAATCAGCCGATGAGTGGAAGGTGGGAGAGATAATAATCAAATAATCAAGTGTAAAATTAATCTAATTTTTAATTTCTAAACAATGACTAAAGATTTAAAAATTAGGGTTTGGGAATTATTTAGAAATTAGGTCAATTAGGAATTAGAAATTTTATAATAGATATATGGTTAGCGAATTAGAAGAACAAGAGAGAAGAAGAGAATTTTTGCGCGCCCAGCAGCAATCTAGAATTGGAGAATCTTTACCTGAGGCAAATATGGCCGCACCGGAAGAATCTACTCAAAAAATGGACAGAACAGAAGCGGCATCTGCGGAAACTATTTCAGAAGGAGAATCAAGTTCCCCTATGGCTGTCTCCGCAAGGTTAAAAGCAGATAGGGCACAGGAAGCGACTAAAACTGAAATCCCCGGCGGCGAAGCCTTAACTAAGGTTGAAGATTTTAAAAAAGCAGCTCAGCGCCTTAAAACTATTTTTCGGATAATTAACGGAGCTTCGGCAATAACTCTGGTTGGTTTGGTTGGTACTTTTTCGCTAATGAACGCTCAATTAATTTTTGGCAATTTGCTGAAAACTAAATTTTTACCGGCTTTGGATCTATGGGAAATTATTGTTTTGGGAATTCTTTGGTTTATATTTGTTGTCGTTTTACTTTTCTTAATACTTTTATTAACCATTGGAACCAATCCTTGGAAGGTTTGCGAACTTCTTTTGACGGATGTTTGGCAGTCGGTTAAAAGTTTCTTTTCACCATCATAAAAATAATTTTATTTATGCGAATGTTACGAATGACAATTAAAAACAAAAAAACTTTTATTTTTATCTGTTTATTCGCTTATTTATTGATAGGCGGCTTATTTACAATACATTCGGCCAGGGCTTATGAAATTCAATTTAATCCCCAGATAAGTTTTCCGGGTTTTATGAATGTCGGCGATATAAAAAATATTTCCAACAATACTTTAGCCGAATTCATTATCGCTTTTTATAAATGGTCTATCGGAGCGATTGCTTTTTTGGCCGTGATTATGATTATGATCGCCGGTTTTCGCTGGATGACCGCGGCCGGCAGCGCGCCTCAAATTACCCAAGCCAAAGATCAGATTAATTCCGCTTTAATCGGTTTGGTTTTGGCTATCGGCGCTTACAGTTTGCTGAGTTTTTTAAATCCGGCTTTAGTCAGATTCAAAAGTTTGGAAATAATACCTGTTGAGAATAAATTATTAACTCAGTCCTGCGATATTCCGGGAGGAGAAATACAACTTTCTTCTGGGGCGCAAGGTATTGCCGAGACAAGCTGTAAAGATACTTGCGGAGAAGGGCAATATGTTTTGCGCGATTCAAAAGAAACCGGAGAAGGAGAAGGCCCATGGTGCTGCCGGTGCAAGGGTTGTCCGACCGGTACCACGCCGCTTCCAGATGCTTCTAAAATCGCCAATAAAAATTGTTGGAATTATTGCCAGGAACAAGGGGAAAAAGGAGGTTATTTCAGCTCAGCTTATCCGGAATGCTGCGATTGCAATAATTGTCCTAATCGAAAAACAATTTGTGAATCTGTGAAAAATCCTAAAAATCAAAATGATTGCAATACTGATAAAAATGGTCTTTCTTTGCAAGGTTGTGCCAGTCGTGCATTACCGGATCAACCGGGAGTAGATCGTTTTGTTTGCCGATTTTACAATAATCAATGTGTTTGGAAACCAGCTTTATTTTGCGGAGGAATTTGCATTGAGAATTGCGGACCCTTGGACAAAAATCGTAAAGAAGTTCCGTTTAATAGAATAAATTGTAAGGCTGGAGGCGAAGCTTGCTGGAATGGAGCTGCGGTAACTTGTTCGGCGGGTCTTAAACGCATTTGTACAGACGAAGTAAACGCCGCAGAAGAAATAGATGGTATTTGTTGTTATAACGAATCTTATTCGCCGTCTAAATGTATTTATAAATCGTCCGGATTTTAATTAAGAATTTTTTATGAACAAAAAGGCCTTAATTATATTTTCAATTGTTTCGGTTGTTTTAGCCGGACTGATTTGGTTTGTTTTTTTTCGTCAAAAACCTATTATTGTTCAGCCAACTCCGGAAAAACCGATTATAGAACAGCCAAACAGATTGCCGGTAAGTAAAGAAGCTTGGAATGTAATGCCCGTTGAAGAACGGAAACGTTTGGGTTTGCCGCTTTCAGAATGGCCGGCGGAAGGAGTGGTAACAGAAACTCCCGTAGTGCCTGAAAAAATAACGCCGGAAATTGACGAAGTGGCTTCGGGCAGTAAAACTTGGATTAATACAATTTCTGATGATCCGGTTCAAAATGCAACCTTGGCAGGCGATGGGAAGAGTAATCTTTATTACGATAGAACGAGCGGATATTTTTATAAAATAGATAATTTGGGCAACAAAGAATTATTAACCGATCAAGCTTTTTATAATGTGGATAATGTTAATTGGGCGCCGACCAAAGATCGGGCGATTTTGGAATATCCGGACGGATTTAAAGTGATGTATGATTTTGACCAAAAAAAACAATATACTTTGCCGAAAAATTGGGAAGATTTTTCTTGGGATTCATCCGGTTCCCATTTTGTTTTTGAATCAACCAGTCAATATCCGGAAAATAATTGGTTAGCCACCAGCCGGGCCGATGGCACTGAAGCAGTACCGATTGAACATGTTGGAGACAAAGCGGATAAAGTAACAGTTTCTTGGTCGCCAAATAATCAAGTTGTCGCTTTCTCAGCCACCGGAAATCCGCGCGGCTCATGGGAACAGGAAATATTATTAATCGGTCAAAATGGCGAGAATTTCAAATCTTTGGTTATTGACGGACGCGGTTTTAAATCAGAATGGTCTCCTGCCGGCGACAAAATCGTTTACAGCGTTTATAGCGCTGCTTCAAATTATCAGCCGAAACTTTATTTGGTAAACGCGCAAGGCGATGCAATCGGCAGCGGAAAAATTGATTTAAATTTAGCCACCTGGGCCGATAAATGCGCTTTTAATAATAATGGCAACTCTCTTTATTGCGCTGTCCCTAAAAATTTACCCGAAGGGTCAGGATTAGTTCCGGATTTAGCCGCTAATACCCGCGATGATTTTTATAAAATAGATGTGGCCACCGGTCAAATTTCATTCTTGGCCGAAGGAGCAATGGGCGGATATAATGTGGGTGATATTTATTTATCAAGCGATGACAGTATGCTGTATTTTACTGATAAAGATACCAGTCATTTACGATCCATTAAATTGAAATAAAATATTACTAATTAAATAATTGGTAAATTGGGGCAGTTATGTTCCAAACTCAAAATTCAAAATTAAAAATTCTAATTTTAACCGCCTTGATGGCGTTTTTTTGGTTTTTCTTTGGTCAAGCGGCTTCGGCCGAGTGTGTTCCCACCGGTAGTTTTGACTATTTGGCAACCGGTTGTATGGGAAATCCTTGCTGTGAAAAAGACGCTGTTTGTCGGCCCACTCTGATGGCTTCCGGAACTCCGCAGGGTTCAATGTATAAAGTGGAATGCGTTCCTTATGTCTTCTCGCCGGCTGCTACCGAGAAACAGGAGAATTTGACTGTTCCGCAGCTGCAAGTTCAAATCCCGGGTTTTTCAGGATTTACTTCGGATCAAAGCAAAATCGTGACCGAAGAAAATGGCCAAAAAAGTTATTCTTTCCCCTGGATTGGAGAATATTTTTTGGCTCTTTATAAATGGGGAATCAGATTAATCGCCGCTTTGGCCGTGATAATGATTATGTGGGCCGGAGTGGAATGGATGGTTGCCGGAGGCAATAGCAGTCAAATTTCCGATGCCAAAGAACGAATCAGCGGCGCTTTATTCGGTTTGGTTTTATTATTGGGCATTAGCACTTTCTTAAGTTTTATAAATCCTCAACTGGCTTTTTTCAAACCGATTCAATTGGGGGTAATCAAAACAGTTGAATTAGTGGGAGATGAAGAAGATATTAGTCAGCAATTGCCGCCCGGACTTGTTGCGATTACCGGAGAGAATATAAAAAAAGAATTGGACTGCGCCACTGGTGTCAGTGCTTGCCAAATTGATAGCACGTTGCTTACTCCAATTCAAAATGCGGCCAAAGCTCTTGCATTGCAAGGGATTGAATTGGAAATCACTTCTGCTTATCGCAGTCCGGAAACTCAGCAAAATTTAATCAGAAAAAATTGCACTTATCGGGTAGCTACCAGCCAACATCAAATTGGGAATGCTTGCGATCCCGGAGACAATCCTCAATCATGTGTTTGCCATCCGCCTACCTGCAAGATGATTAACGGAACCTACAGTTGTCCTCACTTAAGCGGCCACGCGATTGATGTTTGGGGATCTAAAAATGGATCTCAATGCGTTTCACAGTCACAATGCAGCAGTAATCCAAGTAAAGATGTTTGTCGGCAGAACGAATGTCAAAATGCGGTTATTCAAGCAATGCTTAATCAAGGTTTCTGTAATTTAAGTTCTGAAGCCTGGCATTTTGAAAATCCAAAAATGTCCAGTACTTGTACTATCAGATAAAAATAGAAACCCCGTAGAGCAACTTTGACCGTCCTGTTTTAGCGGGACTGAATTACGGGATAAATAAAGATTTTACAAAATAATTTAATTTTTTATAAATTTTGATTAATGTAATATTAGTCAAAGTTCTTCTACAGGGTATGCCTCAAAATAAAACAATTTATGCCTGTTCAAAATGCGGATCTCAATTTCCAAAATGGTTGGGACAATGTTCGGAATGCGGTGCTTGGGGAACAATTTCGGAAACTGTTCAAAATAATTCTCCGCGCAAAAATTTTACAACAACAAAAGCCGGTGAAGTTATTGAATTCAGTGCCATTAAAAGCCAAAATTTTTCAAGATTTAAAACCGGCATTGAAGAATTGGACAGAGTTTTGGGCGGCGGCTTGGTTCCGGGTTCGCTGATTCTTTTGGGCGGCGCGCCTGGTATTGGAAAATCAACTTTGGTTTTGCAAATAGTCCATTCTTTATCCAATGATTCGGTTTTGTATGTCAGTGGCGAAGAATCGGCCGAGCAAGTAAAATTGCGATTGGAAAGAATTGGAGTTTCTGAAAATAATTTAAAATTTTTCGGCGACACGGATGTTGATGTCATTTGCGCCACGATTGAAAAACATAAGCCTAAAATAGCGGTGGTTGACTCAATCCAGACGGTTTCTTCTTCCGGGGTTGACTCGGAAGCGGGCAGTGTCAATCAAATTCGCGCTTCAACCGCCAAGCTGATGGAAGTCGGCAAAAAAACGCAAACAACTATTTTTATTGTCGGTCATATCACTAAGCAAGGCTCGGTCGCCGGCCCTAAAACCTTGGAACATTTGGTTGATGTTGTCTTATATCTTGAAGGCGACTCGCATCATCATTTTCGTTTCTTGAGATCTTATAAAAATCGTTTCGGTTCAACAAATGAAGTCGGAGTTTTTGAAATGAAAAAGCAGGGATTGGTGGAAATTAAAAATCCTTCCGAAGTTTTTCTGGCCAATCGAAATTCTCAGGTCATCAGCGGCTCGGTAATCGCGGCCATTATGGAAGGCGTTCGTCCTTTTTTAATAGAAGTTCAGGCGCTTGTTTCAAAAACTAATTTCGGTTATCCGCAAAGGAAAAGCACTGGTTTTGATTTTAACCGTTTGCAGCTTTTAGTCGCGGTTTTAACCAAGCGTTGCGGCCTCAGATTGGAGAATCAAGATATTCATATTAATATTGTCGGCGGATTGGAAATTTCCGAACCGGCTGCGGATTTGGCCGTGGCCATGGCTATTGCTTCCGCTTTTTACAACAAGCCGATTGACGCTAAAACTTTATTTTTTGGCGAAGTCGGTCTGGCCGGCGAATTAAGAAATGTTTCTTGGCCGGAAAAAAGAATCAAAGAAGCGGAAAAATTGGGTTTTGAAAAAATCGTGATGTCAAAAGAAAAATTTTTGGATTTTCAGCCGAAAATAAAAATTATTCAGGAAGAAAATTTAAGCCAAGCGATAAAAGTCGTGTTGGGATAGTATTAAATAAATATAAAAAAAGACTTGTTAAACAAGTCTTTTTTTATATTTGTGCGACTAACCTGAGTAATTTATTCTAGGTGAGCTGTTTGAGCAAATTGGCTTATTTTATCTTGCAGCAAAGGATAAGTTTTTAAACTGTTGTCTTTATTGAAAACTTTATCAGCCGCTTCTTGAGCTTCTTTTAAAATAACAACATCGGAGAGGCGCGCGATTTTCAAGTCAGTGAAAAATCCGGCTTGGCTGGTACCGAAAACCTCGCCCGGTCCGCGCATTTCCAAATCCATTTCCGCCAATTCAAAGCCATTTTGAGCCGTAATCAGGGCCTTTAATCTTTGTTTCGCTTTTTCGCCTTCATTTTCCAAAAATAGAAAACAGTGAGATTGATGTTCGGCTCGGCCGATTCTGCCGCGCAATTGATAAAGCTGGGCCAGTCCGAATCTTTCCGCTCCTTCAACAATCATTACTGAGGCGTTTGGTATGTCAATTCCCACTTCAATCACGGTCGTGGAAATTAAAATATTGATTTTATTTTGATCGAATTTTTTCATTATTTCTTCTTTTTCTTTGGCTTTCATTCGGCCGTGGAGAAATCCCAAGGTTAAGTCAGGGAATATTTTTTCCGATAATTTTTTATATTCTTCTTTGACTGATTTCACACCCAGCTGATCAGATTGGTCGATTAAAGGGCAAATAACGAATATTTGACGGCCATTTTTTATTTCTTCGCGGATGAATTTATAAATTTTTTCCGTTTCATCAGGTTTGACAATGCTGGTTAAAACTTTTTTTCTGCCCGGCGGCATTTCGTCAATAATGGATAAATCCAAATCGCCGTAAAGAGTTAAAGCGACCGAACGGGGAATCGGTGTGGCGGTCATTGATAAAAAATGCGGCGAATAATTGGGATCTTTTTTCTTATTTTCCGGATTTGCTTGATTAAGAAACGCGGCTCTTTGCGCTACGCCAAAACGGTGCTGTTCGTCAATAATCGTCATGGCCAAATTTTTGAATTTCACTTTTTCTTGAATTAAAGAATGAGTGCCGATAATCAATTTTATTTTTCCGGAAGATATTTCTTCGTAAATTTTTACTTTTTTATTTTTTTCATCCTTGTTTGTCTTAATATTTTCACGAGTCAAAAGTCCGATTTTAAAAGGATAATCTTTCAGCAATTCGGTAATATTTTTAAAATGCTGTTCGGCCAAAATTTCCGTCGGCGCCATATAAGCCACTTGATAACCATTTAAAAGAACGTTTAAAATGGCTAAAACGCCGACAATAGTTTTTCCACTGCCCACGTCGCCTTCAAGAAGCCGGTTCATCGGCGCGCTTGTTTCCAAATTATTGATAATTTCCCAGCTGGACTTTCTCTGGGCATCGGTTAATTTAAAAGGCAAATTGTCAACGAATTTTTTCGTTTCTTCCAATTTGAATTCAATTTTCGGCGCGACCAAGCTTTTTATTTTTTGGCGGACCAATTGATTGCGGGTTTGAATTAAAAACAATTCGTCAAATTTCAAGCGGTGAGCGGCTCGTTCCAGCCATTCTCTGTTTTGGGGAAAATGAATTTGTTCCAAGGCGAAAGTAGTGCTTGTTAAATTATATTTGCTCCTTATTTCTCTGGGCAGCCAATCTTCAATATCTTGTGTCAAAGGAATGGTTTGGCGGATAAGATAGCGGAGTTGTTTTTGGCTTAAATTGACCGTGGCGGGATAAATCGGCACTAATCGGCCAGTGTGGATAGGATCTTTGCTGTTTACGATTTCGTATGACGGATTTAAAAATTGCATTCCGTAATAATCGTCAACATCTATTTTTCCGGCCAGATAAACTTCCAGTCCGGATCGCAAAATTTTTATTAAAAAAGGCTGGTTGAACCAGACCACTTTAATAGAATCAGTTTTGTCCGAAATAATCGCTTCGGTAATGACCATTTTTTTTCGCGGTGAACGGTGATTGGCGATTAAGCTTATTTTCCCTTTGATTGTGCCGGATTTTTTTGTTTTCAATTCGGCAATTGTTAAAATTTTACTGTAATCATCATAGCGAAAAGGAAAATGATACAGCAAATCCTCAGCCGTTTGAATTTTTAATTTTTCCAAACGGTTTAGGGTTGTTTTACTCGCCGAAGTCAATTCACTTAATGGTGTTTTGAGATTAGGCATAATTTCAAATTATTATAATATTATAATACAAATTTGATTTTTTGTCAACTGATTGATGTTTTAAAGGTTGACATTTAATTTTTTTTTGATAAAATAAAATGGTATTAAATCTGTTAATCCCGTTTAAAGCGGAGAGTTGTGCCGAACGGTAAGGTAGCGGTTTGTGAACCATTGACATTTGTGATGTCCTTTAATAAAATAGATTTATGAAATTTTACGATCAAAAAATCGTTCAAAAGGCAAGAAAGGAAAGAAAAAAGGGCCTATCAATCAGAGAAATAGAGAAAAAACTTAAAGTTCCTAATTTTACCATTTCTCGCTGGGTTAGAGACATTCCCTCTGATGCCAAAGCATTTAATTTAGCTAGACAGAAGGAGGAATTTTTGAAATCTGATTTGCGCAGTTTATGCGATGATTTGAAAATTGATAAAAATCTTGCTAAAATTTTTGTCAGTTTATTATATTGGTGCGAGGGATCAAAATATCCATCAAGTAATTTTGTCGCTTTTTCCAATAGTGATTATAGCTTGGTTAAAGTATTTTTAGAGCTTTTAAGGCGCGGTTTTGAAATCAACGAAGATAAAATCAGAATTCATCTGCAGCTTCATTCAACTCATTCCCCTAAAGAAATTACGAAATTTTGGAGTGATTTATTGCATGTGCCGTCGGCTCAATTTTACAAACCGACAATTACACACCCAACAAATAAAATGAAAAGAGTTGATTATAGGGGAACATGTACAATTAAATATTTTGATGTTAAACTATTATTAAAAATTATTGGTCTTTACGAAAGCTTAACTAAAAAATTATAAAATAATTTGATTTATGGAAGGATGGCCGAGTGGTTTAAGGCGGAGGTTTGCTAAACCTCTGTACGGGTTTTAATCCGTACCGTGGGTTCAAATCCCACTCCTTCCGTTTTTAAACGGAAGTATAGTTATTTGAAATACCCTGTTTAAAAATAGGGTATTCTAGTTTTATTTTAAATAGAATGGAGAGGTGGCTGAGCGGTCGAAAGCGACAGTCTTGAAAACTGTTAGGGCAGTAATGTCCTCGTGGGTTCGAATCCCACCCTCTCCGTATTTTTAAATCATATGTTTCAAGAAAATTCCTACGAAAAAATAATTCAAACGGCCATACTTACTGCATATCCGCGAATATTTACCGATATACCTCTTTCAAAAGAGATTTTTGATGAATTGGAACGAATAAGAAAAACCGAAAGCCATGGGGAAATTACAGCAGAATTAAAGGTTTCTAAACTCGCACCGGAATTAGAGGCACGATATAAACTGGTAGACCAGCTTCTTCATAAAAATAATGCGACTCAAATTTTAGAAATTGCCGCCGGTCTTTCTCCTCGAGGGGTGGAATGGACGAAAAATCCGGCGATTGAATATGTTGAAGTTGAATTGTCAGAAATGGCGAGAGATAAGAATAAAATTTTTAAAGCCCTTATTGAAACTCCCCCAAATTTGCAATTAAAGGAAGGAAACGCGCTCAATCTTAAAGATCTTCAGAAGTCAATAACTCACTTTAAAAAAGACAGGCCAATTGCCGTGGTGAATGAAGGGCTATTGCGCTATCTAAATTTTGATGAAAAAGCGATAGTTGCAGAAAATGTTCGCGCGCTCTTAAAAATATTCGGTGGAGTTTGGATTACACCAGATATCACCTTGCAGAAATTATTGCAGGTACAGAATAAAACTACTATGCCGGGAAAAAACCAAGAAATTATACAACGGACAGGAAGAAATATAGAAAAAAATAGTTTCAAGAATGAAGAAGAAGCAGAGAAATTTTTTAATAATCTCGGTTTCACTGTTGAGCGGCATAGTTTACTTGAAGTGATAGATAAACTGACGTCGTCCAAAAAACTCAATATTTCTCAAAAGGAAGTCAAGAAAATGCTGGAGCCAGCCGTTGTTTTTGTAATGAAGTTGGAAGATTCGCGTGCCTAAAATTTACCCTGTTTGTCCAAAAGCAGAGCGATTAGAGACAAACGTAATCCCGTTATTGGGGTCACCCTCTCCGCCAGAAAAAAGCTTTATAAGAGATACTTATTATTTATAAATTATGAAAAAACAAAAAAAGAAAAAGGAAAATTTTTGCTTCGTAATCATGCCTTTTGGTGATTGGTTTAATGAGTATTATGAAAAAATTTATTGCCCCGCAATAAAATCGGCCGGGTTAATACCAACAAGATCAGACGATCTTTATCGCCCAAGCTCTATAGTTCAGGACATTTGGAGCTATACCCAAAATGCGAAAGTTATCCTTGCCGAATTAACAGACAAAAATCCCAATGTCTTTTATGAGTTAGGTTTAGCACATGCAATTGGTAAACCAGCCATTTTTGTAACCAAAACAATAGAAGACGTCCCATTTGATTTGCGGGGGCTAAGAGTTATTCAGTATGACACAAATGTTCCGGATTGGGGCAAGGTTTTGCAAGATAATATAAAACAAGCAATTAAAGAAACACTTGAAGCTCCAGAAGAGTCAATTCCTCCCACCTTTCTTGGCGTTAAAAAAACCGAAGCGAAAGTAACAAGGGAAAGAAGAAACTATTTAAATTTAGAATCAAAAGTGGAACGACTTGAACGTGAAACGCGTAGTTTATCACTACATAATTCCGACCGTCCAATTCCTCCAGACGAAGCAGAAGAATTTATAAAAAGATATTTAAGAATGGGGATGCCAGTCGAATTAATAGCAAATAAATTAAAGCATCGAGGCGTTCCTACTAACTGGTCTCTAGAAAAAATAAGAGAGTTGAAAATGGCCCAAGTCCATATGCATTACAGGGCGTCCTCTTAAGGTCTATAAATTTTTTTCAAAACTGTAAGTTAAATATAAAAATGAATATTCAAGTAATTACAAATTGGGCAAATCAAAATCAAGGTCTATTAGCCATTATTTTATTTTCTGCTTCTTTTATAATTTGTTGGATTTCGGGCTTCTTTAAATGGATTTTTGGTAAATTCCGTAAAAGTGATGCATCGTTTTCAGTTGGCAATAAAACATTTATTCAAAAGAGTGGAAAAAATAGCCAGAATATTCAAGGAAAAAATATCACATTAAACAAATATGGCGATGATAAGTAATCAAAAATCTGGTGACAACTCAACAAACTTGCAAGCTAGTAGAGATATTGTAATGAATAATACTAAATCTGTTGCTTTGTATTCTATCGAAGAAGTTGCAAAACAGCTTATGGGTTCGGTTTTTGGAGAATTGCCAGAGGATACAAAAAAACAAATAGAGAGTAATCAAAAATCATATTTTCAGGTTCTTTCAGAAAATATAGGGAAAATAATAAAACAACAGGAGGAATTAGAAAAAGTTGTAAGCTCGCCTGATTTTCAATATATTTCTAAAAATGCCACGATTTCTGCCAGTCGTTCATCTTCAATGGAATTGCATAAAAATTTATCATCACTGATCGTTCAAAGAATAAATAATGATAAAGAGGATTTAAAAAGAATCGTTTACAATGAAGCAATTTTAACTATCAATAAATTAACAAATGATCAATTAAAAATTTTAACTCTTTGTTTTTTAATCTTACGGACAAAAATGAGCGGATTAACAAATCTTGTTTATTTTAATCAGTATTTAGAACAAAGAATAAAACTTTTTGTTGATTTTAAGAAAACAACCGCAGAGTTTGAACATCTTGCTTACACGGGTTGTGCGAGTATCAGTGATATAGCCAGCCACGATATAATCAGTCTTTTAAAGAGTAACTATCCCGATATTTTTAAAGATGACAATACTCCGGATAAATTATTGGTTAACAACGAAACAGCGACTAAACTGATGGCGGTCTGGAAGGATACCCAAATTAAAAACATGAGTCTAACTTCAGTTGGTATAGTGATTGCAAGTACATTTTATGAACAAGTAACAGGCGATAGCATAAATATTGATATTTGGATAAATTAAAATAAATTTTTTTAAATAATCTCACCAGTTTACAAAATTAAACCATGAAAAATAAAAAATCAATTTTTATCAGTTTGTTGAATGCTGTCGGCGTGGCCGTTTACGTCCTAGGCATTTCATTTATTTTGCGAAACGGCAATCAAATATTCGGCAAAATGGATAATTTTTTTGGGCCGGTGGCATTTTTATTGCTTTTTGTTTTATCCGCCGCGATTACCGGCATGCTCGTGTTGGGCAAACCGCTTTTGTTATATTTTGAAAATCGCAAATCCGAAGCCATAAAAATGTTTTTTTACACCATTGGCTGGCTTTTCCTGATTACATTAGTCATATTTATCGCGCAGATTAAGCATTAATTTTTTTTATGCATTCAAAAGAAATCAGAGAAAAATATTTAAATTTTTTTAAAGAAAAAGGGCATACGATTATATCCTCGGCTTCTTTAATTCCGGAAAATGATCCGACCGCGCTTTTTATTTCAGCCGGCATGCAGCCATTAGTGCCATTTTTATTGGGTGAAAAACATCCTGGAGGAAAAAAACTGGCCGATGTTCAGATTTGTATTCGCACTGACGATATTGACGAGGTTGGCGATGAAACCCATCATACTTTTTTTGAAATGCTGGGCAATTGGTCTCTCGGAGATTATTTTAAAGAAAAAGCAATTGAATTTAGTTTTGAATTTTTAACAAAAAAGGAGTGGCTTGGCTTGGAAAAAGAAAAATTAGCCATTTCTATTTTTAAAGGAGATGAAGACGCTCTGAAAGACGAGGAATCCAAGAAAGTTTGGTTAAGTTTGGGTATTTCTGAAACAAGAATAAAAGAATTGCCCAAAAAAAATAATTGGTGGGGGCCGGCCGGAGAAACTGGACCCTGCGGGCCGGATACGGAAATGTTTTATTGGGCGAGCAAAGAAGCGACTCCAAAAGAATTTAATCCGGACGATAAACGATGGGTAGAAATTTGGAATGACGTTTTTATGCAATATCTTAAAAATAAAGACGGCAAATACGAACCACTGGCACAGAAAAACGTTGATACTGGCATGGGATTGGAAAGAACATTGGCAATAATAAACGGGTTTGATGACAATTATAAAACTGATGTTTTTTGGCCGATTATTCAAAAAATTGAAGAATTATCCGGCAAAAAATATGAAGAAAATAAAAAAGAATTCAGAATTATCGCTGATCATACTAAAGCCGCGGTTTTCTTACTTTCTGAAAATATCAAACCTTCAAACAAAGATCGCGGTTATGTTTTAAGAAGGTTAATTAGAAGAGCCGTTGTATATGCTCATCTAATAGGGCTTAAAGTAGGAACACTCAAAACAGATTTTGTTTTAGATTTTATTGCACAAGTTGTTAAAGATATATATAAGGATGTATATAATGTTCTAGATAAAAACAAAAATATGATAATGGCGGAAATTTATAAAGAAGAGGTACAATTTAGAAATACTTTAGAGAATGGACTTAAACAATTTGAAAAAACTTCAAAAGCAATAAGTATAACACTAACAGAAAATATAGGTTGGGCACGAGGCAAAAGTCAAATACCTCAAAAGAGAGAAGAAAAAAAATTTCTTAATGGTAAAATTGTTTTTGACTTATATCAAACTTATGGATTCCCGATAGAAATGACAAAAGAAATAGCTAAAGAAAAAGGAATAGATATTGACGAGAATGGCTTCAATGAAGAATTCAAAAAGCACCAGGAACTTTCGCGCACGGCTTCGGCCGGCATGTTTAAAGGCGGATTGGCGGATTCAGGCGAGCAGACGACAAAACTTCACACCGCGGCGCATTTGATGCTGGCGGCTTTAAGGCAGGTTTTAGGAGATCGCGTTTTTCAAAAAGGAAGCAATATTACGGCCGAGAGATTAAGATTTGATTTTTCTCATCCGCAAAAAATGACTTCGGAAGAAATAAAAAAAGTTGAAGAAATAGTTAATCAAAAAATTAAAGAAAATTTGCCCGTTATTTGCGAAGAAATGACCTTAAACGAGGCAAAAGAAAAAGGCGCGATGGGAGTTTTTGAAAGCAAATACGGAGAAAAGGTTAAAGTTTACAGCATCGGCGATTTTTCAAAAGAAATATGCGGCGGACCGCATGCCAAAAATACTCAAGAACTCGGCAGTTTTAAAATTATTAAAGAAGAAGCAAGCAGCGCCGGAGTCAGAAGAATCAAAGCAGTCATAGAACAATAAACAGCACATTGTTTTTACAAATTTGTTAAACTGAAATTAAGATAAAAGGTTTTTCAAATTCAAAGACCTTTTATTTGTTAAAAAATATATTATGTCTCAAATCAGAAACATCGCAATTATCGCCCACGTTGACCACGGCAAAACTACGCTGGTGGATGCTTTATTGCGCCAATCAAAAACTCGTTTAAATAAAGAAATCGCCCAATCCGAATTGATTATGGACAGCAACGATTTGGAACGCGAAAGAGGTATTACGATTTTTTCCAAAAACGCTTCCGTAGTTTGGGAAGATATTAAAATCAATATCATTGATACTCCGGGTCATGCTGATTTCGGCGGAGAAGTGGAGCGAGTTTTAAATATGGCCGATGGCTGTCTGCTTTTGGTTGACGCCAAAGAAGGACCAATGCCTCAAACCAGATTTGTTTTGAAAAAAGCGCTGGAAATCGGACACAAAATAATTGTGGTGATTAATAAAATTGACAAGCCGGATGCCAGAATTGATTATGTGGTGGAAAAAACCATGGAATTATTTTTGGAATTGGGCGCTGATGATCAAGGTTTGAATTTTCCGATTGTTTACGCTTCGGCGAAAAACGGTTTGGCCGGTTTGGACCCGGATATTAATGAAATGGCAAATATTGAACCGATTTTTAAATCAATAATTCAGCATATTCCGTCGCCGATTGTTGAAGAAGACAAGCCGTTGCAAATATTAATTTCAAATATTACGGCTGATGAATTTAAAGGCAGAATCGCGATCGGAAGAATTCATAACGGCACCATAAAAGCAGGACAGGATATTATACACATCAATCGTGAAGGAGAACATAAAAAATATCGCTTGAATTCTTTAATGATTTTCAGCGGTTTAGGCCGCGTTGAAGCCGAGGAAGTTTCAGCCGGGGATATTGTCGCTTTGGCCGGTATTCCGGAAGTGACAATCGGCGAAACCATTGCCGATCCGAACGATCCACAGGCTTTGCCTTTATTGAAAATTGACGAACCGACGGTCAAAATGACTTTTATGATTAATGATTCGCCTTTTGCCGGAAAAGAGGGCAAATATTGCACTTCCAGGCAGATTAGGGCGCGTTTATTTAAGGAATTGGAGACAGATATGGCCTTGCGCGTTGAAGACACCCCGGACGGCAAATGGGTCGTTTCCGGCCGCGGCGAGCTTCATTTGGCGATTTTGATTGAACGATTAAGACGCGAAAGTTATGAAATGCAAGTTTCCCGTCCGCAAGTAATTAATAAAAAAATTAACGGTCAAGATGTGACTCCGTTTGAAAGATTATTTATTGAAGTGCCGGAAGCCAGCCAAGGAATTGTCATCCAAAAATTAGGCGGACGCAAAGGCGTGCTTAAAGAAATGAATGTAGTTGATAAAATCGTATTTTTGGAATATTTAATTCCGACTCGCGGCCTTTTCGGTTATCGCTCGGAATTTTTAACTGATACGCGCGGCATGGGAATCATAAACGCGACTTTTCATGATTATTTGCCAGACCCGGGAAATTGGAAAGAAAAAGAACAGGGTTCTTTAGTCGCTCATGAAACCGGTGTGACCAATTCATACGGATTGCTTAATGTTCAAGATCGCGGAATTTTATTTTACGGTCCGGCGATTCAAGTTTATCAGGGCGAAGTGGTTGGCCAAAATTCGAGAGCCGGTGATATTTGGATTAATGTTTGCAAAACAAAAAAATTATCAAATATGCGTTCCAGAGGAGAAGGAATTACTGAACATTTTAATACCCCGAAAATAATGGATTTGGAAGACGCGTTGGAATATATCGGCGATGATGAATTGGTGGAAATTACGCCCTCAAATGTCCGCATCAGAAAAGTTTGTTTGAGCGAATTGGAATCCAAACGTACTGCCCGCCACAACAAATCTTAATATTTCTTGTATTAAAAAAATTATTCGCCCGAAAAGGCGAATAATTTTTTTATTTTAAATTAAGTTTAGAGCGAAAAATTCAATTTATCTCCGATATTTAATCCGATTTGGTCAGCTGTTCCGCCTTTGATTTCCAAAACATAAAGCGATTTTTGTTCAGTGCCGTAGCTTGGACAGGGGTTATTTTCGCAAACCGGCGTATTTTTTGACATAAATATGACTTGCTTGTTTTCATCAAGCCAAATGATATCCAGCGGCTCCAAAGTGTTTTTCATCCAAAATTTATCATTTACCGGAGTTTTGAAAACAAAAAGCATACCGCCATTTTTATTAATATGCTGATTCATTAATCCTTTGGCCATTTCAAGCGGCGTTCTGGCAATGACGGTTTTAAAGCAATTATCTTTAAAACAGACATTAGTTGATTCAGGCTGAGATGATAATTTTATTAAAATAATTATGATTATAATCAGTAAAATTATTACGCCAATCAGCCATAAAAAATCTTTCTTTTTTGTATTCATATAAGTAAAACACTGGTCTTTTGGATAATTATACTTTATAATAACATAAGGATCAAATAAGATGAAGAGTCAAAAATATGCAGACAAAAACCAAAAAAATTGACATTGTCATTGAGATACTTTGGCTGGTGATTATTTTTTTTATTCCGGTTTATCTTGATCAGGGATTATATAATGTTTTTGAGGTTGCAAAAAATGTTATATTTCAAAGTTTGACGGAAATTTTATTATTTGTTTATTTTGTCAAATTTATTCTTTTCCACCGAGAAAGCATTGAAGTTTTTCGCCAAAGAATAAAATATTTTATTCCGGCCGGTATTTTCATCGCCATCTTGGGCATTTCCACGATTTTTTCTCAAGTGTCGTGGTTTAGTTTCTGGGGATCTTGGGAACGGAGAATGGGTTATTCGGCCTGGCTCCATTTTTTTGTTTTCGGTTTGCTTTTGCTTTTAAATATTAAAAAAAGAAACCAGATTTATCGGATTTTAGCGGCCATTTTGGCTTCTTCTTTTTTTGTCGGGATTTACGGCGCCATGCAATTCAAAGGATTGGATCCGTTTAAATGGACATATGATCCGTTTACCATTGGGCGTATTTTTTCCAGCATCGGCCAGCCGAATTTTTTGGGTTCCTGGCTGCTTTTGGTCATGCCGCTGGCTGCTTTTGGCTTGATAAACAAAAAGCCCTTAATCAAATATTCTTCCTTATTTTTATTAATTTTGCTTTTTCTAAATCTTCTCTGGACTAAATCGCGCGGCGCTTGGCTCGGCGCTTTAGCCATGGTTATTTTCATGGGTATTTTATTTTTTTGGCGCCAAGATAAAAAGAAAATTATTTTTCCTGCGATTTTTTTGTTAATAATAATTTTATTATTATTCCTCGCTCCGCATTTTAATATTCAAAAAGATAAATTGGCCACTAATCCGTTTTTAGCTCGCTTGGTGAGTTTAACTGATTTAAAAGAAGCCGGGCAATATCGTTTAATGCACTGGCAGGCGAGTGCGGATTTAATTAAAGACAAACCGATTTTAGGATATGGTTTGGGCAGCCAGCGGTTTAATTTTCCAAAATATTATCAGCCGATATTTGCCGTTTATGAAAAACCGAATATTTATCTTGATTACGCTCATAATGATATCTTGGATACAATTTTGGCGAGCGGATTTTTGGGATTTTTTGCTTATTTATTTTTAATCAGTAGCGCATTTTGGTTCGGGCTAAGATATCTATTTAAAAGTCCAAAGCAAATATTAAATACTAAATTTCAAATTCCAGATTCCAAATTCCTAATTCTTTGCCTTCTGAGCGGACTTTTCGGTTATTTGATTTCCATTCAGTTTTCATTTCACATAATGTCCACTTTGCTTTATTTCTGGCTTTTCATGGTTCTGATAATTATTTTGGCCAATAATTTAACTGATTCGGAAAATATTTCAGTTCCGGTTGAAAAATCGGAAGAATTTTTAACCCCGCTTAAAAGTTTGATAATTCTTTTTGTTTTAAGTTTAACTTTTTTGTGTTTATGGCAATTTAATTTCAGATCGTATTTGTCCAGTCATTATTTTTTAAACGCCCAAAAGGCAAAAGCAGTCGGCAATTGGCAGGAAATGATTCAAGAGAACGAAAGGGCGATATTATTTGACTCAGGTAATCCTTATTTTCATCAAGAATTCGCTTTAAGTTTATATCAAGCCGGTTTTTCATCTTCAACGGAAAAATTGGATTGGCTGGAAACGGGTATTAAAAATATTGAAACAATCCCTAAAAGAATAAGACCGATTGAAGCGATTATTTGGTTAAGTTGGTTAAAAAGTGAGAAAGCCAATTTGACTAAAAATCAAGGAGATTTTCAGGAAGCGGAAAAAGCTTTTCAAGATTCAGCGGATTTTACGCCGGGTACGGCTCTTGTTTACAATCATTGGTGTGACTTGAAAATTTATGAACAAAATTGGACTCAAGCCATTAAAATGTGCGAAAAAGCGATTTCTTTATATCCGGATCTTAATCATCCGTCTTTAAATCAAGAGCATTATCAAAGTATTGTTAATGAAATGACGCCGGTTTATCTTAATTTGGGATTTGTTTATAAAAAAATCGGCGACCCTCAAAAGGCGATTGACTATTATCAAAAATCAGCATATCCTATAATAAAGGGTTTTACTTCTCCCTACCCGAATGTTTTAAAAGTTGTTTATCAAGAAATGATTGATACTTACAAGGCAATGGGCAAGACCGATTCGGCAATTTATTGGGCTAAACATTTCCAGATTCTCTGGCCTGACGATCCGAATTCTAATCTTCTTTTAAATTTATTGCAGCAAAAATTAAAATAATTTTATTATGGCACAAAATACAAATCAAAACATTGATCACGGCAAAAAATTTTTAAGCTGGCAATTTCCGGAATATATCAAATATGAACGGGAAAAGTCTTGGTATATAATTGTCGGTTTAATTTCTTTGGGAATTATTATTTATTCCATCGTAACAGCCAATATTCTTTTTGTTATTTTATTGATTTTATTTATGACGATTATTACTTTGCATAATCGCCATGAGCCGATGGATGTTTTATGCGATATTTTTGAAGATGGCATAGCCGTCGGCAGTCAATTTTACGAATGGTCTGATATAAAAAATTTCCGAATTGTTTATCAGCCACCGGATGTTAAAAAACTTTACATTGATTTAAAAAATAATCTTTTGCAGGATTTTTCCATTCCTTTGGAAGATCAAAGTCCGTTAATGGTCCGAGATATTTTGAAAAAATATTTAAAAGAAGATTTAAGCAAGACTGAAGAAACTTTGACTGATCGCTTAAATCGCTGGCTGAAAATTTAGAATTTTTTTTGCCCCTGTAGCTCAATGGATAGAGTGTGGGTTTGCGGAACCCAAGATCCGCGTCCGATTCGCGGCGGGGGCATTGAAAAATGCATTATAGTTAGTGCGTTTTTTTGTTTTTTATAAGGGGTTGACCCCGTTAGAAGCCGCTTTGCCAAAGGCACGGCTGCAGTCGCCTTGAGTCGACTTGCTTCTAACGGGGTTGACATTTTCTCAAAAAATCATATAATTTTAATAAGAAAACGAAGCAAGAAATTTGAAAATCATTCAATAAACTATGGTTTTTAATTTTCTTGTCTCATTTGAGATAGAGCGGAGTCATCTGCGTTACAGGTGAATAAGTATTTTAACAAAGGGGGTGTTGTTAATGGATCCGAAAGATAAAATTATCGTGGCCCTGGATGTGAATAATTTAGATACGGCCAGAGCTCTTGTGGAACAACTGGTTCCGCACGTTGGGTGTTTTAAGATCGGGTTGGAATTTATCAACTCGGTAGTATCCTCAATTGTATTTCCAAGAGATGAAGAAGAGGCATTGGAAAATCTACAAAAAATTCGAGATTTATTCCAATCGCTTGAGGGTAAGATTTTTTGGGATGGGAAATTTGCCGATATCCCAAATACAGTCGGCGGTGCGACTAAAGTGGTCATTGGAATGAATGTTAAGATGTTTAATGTTCATGCTTTAGCAGGCAAGAAATCAATTGAAGCTGCTGTTACTTGGTCTAATGGAAAAAGTATAGTTCTCGGCGTGACTATTTTAACTTCAATTGATGAGTTAGAGTGCGTGGATATCTTTCACGAAAATTCAGGTCCTAAAGTTTTACAGTTATCGCGCATGCTTCTTGCGGCTGGAGCGAATGGGATAATTTGTTCACCGAAAGAACTTGCATTGCTCGGAGAACATGAAGAACTTAATGGTTTATTGAAGGTTACACCCGGTGTACGTCCTGAATGGGCTGTTGTTGGCGATCAAAAAAGAGTTATGACGCCGGCAGAAGCAATTAAAGCAGGCGCTGATTATCTTGTTATTGGTCGTCCTATTACCAATCCACCGGAACAAATCGGCACACCTGTTGAAGCAGTGAAAAGAATTATAGACGAAATCGCAGTTGTTATGTAAAAAAGGGAGGTGAAAGATGGAAGAAAGAGAAGTCTCGCAAAGACTTGCAAGGGTTGGCGCAGTTATTACTAATAGCCATATTGTCTATACATCGGGCCGGCACGGTACAGCATATGTTAACAAGGATGCAATATATCCGCACACTCAAGAAATATCAGATTTGTGTCGGGCAATTGCAGAATATTTTGTGGCTGATCAGATAGAAGTAGTTATTGCTCCGGCTATTGGCGGAGTAATTCTTTCACAATGGACAGCACATCATCTTACGAAAATGACCGGACGCCCAGTGTTAAGTACCTATGCCCAGAAGTCGGAAAGAAGTCTATACAAGGCAAGGGAGACGACTGCTATTTATAATATTCCTTCTATGGGAACTATTACTCTTCTGGAGGGCGAAGAATTGGCAGTTAAAGAAAATTGTTTTGTTATTGAGCGGGGCTATGACAAGCTTGTCACCGGAAAAAATGTTTTAGTAGTGGAAGACATACTGACTACCGGCGGTTCTGTTAGAAAAGTTATTGCCACAACTCGCGCTCTTGGTGGTAAAATTGTCGGACTTGGTGCTCTTTGCAATCGGGGAGGAATTAAGCCATCAGACGTATTAGATCCGCCACAACTTTACGCTCTTCTTAATGTTAAACTTGATTCATATGATGAAGCGGATTGTCCGCTTTGCGCACAAGGCATTCCGATTAATACGGATGTTGGGAAAGGAAAAGAATTTCTTGCTCGCAAACAAGAGAAATAAGAAGTAAAAATCAAAAGCAGCTCCCTGTCCAAAAGACAAAGCTGCTTTTTTATTTGATTTGACAAAAGTCATAAAATTTGTTTGAATGATAATAGTTCTTAGAAAATTAATTAAGAAGAATAAAAAAGGGAAGGTGAAAAATGGAGAAAATAGACAAAGAAAAAGAACAGATAAAATTATTTTGTAAAAAACTCAGAGAGAAAATAGAATCTCTCAAGTTTCAAAAAGACATGGAAGAATTTACTAGAAATGTGAGCTCAAGCACACCGGAAGAGAAATTGCGACCATTTGATATTTAAATAAAAAGGGAGGCGAAATGAAAGAAAACCTAGATGAATTTTTAAGAAGATTAATAGGTGAAAGAGAAGGCATAGGCCCCATAGATATTAATTGCAGATGTCTACGCATATTACGGGCAAAACGCGGCTTTCCTGTAATTATAAATTTTTCTGGATTTTCAACTTCCGGCTTTCAAATTATAACTCCGGAACAGGCAAAAATTTCCGACGGAAAATTAGATGATCTTCTTAAAAAATTTTCTTAAAATAAAAGGGGGATAAAATAAAAAAAAGGGGCGATTTACTCGCGCCCCTTTTGTTCGTTTATTTTATTTTCCAAATCTGCCAGTGTACTGCCCGGTTTCAGCTCAAAGTGCATCGCCAACATGATGTTTCTAATGCTCTTCCGTCCGGTTGGCGTTAAATGATCTGTATTAATCAACACCAACTTTTTTTTCTGAAACCAATTCAGCATTCTTATCTGACCCAAGAGAAAGGTTAATTCTTTGGAATTCGTCAATGATAATTTAAGATGAATCTCTTGCGCCCAAATCATATTTTTTTCGTTTTCCTCCACTGATATCAATCCTATCTCATCACAAGTGTCAGTGTCTAGCAGTAAACATCTCACTTCATGTCTATCCTTCTTTAAACTCTCCATATACTCTTCTTCTAATTGTTTGAGCTTTCTAGGAAATATCACCAAGATACGTTTTGTTTGAGACATTTTTCCTCCTTTTATACAAAAATGGGAATATCCAAATAATCGCAATAACGATTATTGGTATAGCCGCCGTTAAAACAGTGGTGATTATCGCGATTCCTATTCCTAATAAAAACCAAATCAAGAATGCTTCAAAAAGTTTGAATGAACCATAGAAAATATCTATGGCGCTAATTGCCCAGATTCCTGCTCCCAGTAAATACATAGAAGGAATCCAAATATTCATAATTTTCTCGAACCTTAACATAGCCCCCTCCTTTTTCATTTTTATATTTTTTTAATATACTGTTATTATCTAACCATATTTTTTAGTTTGTGTCAAGTCTTTAAATTTAAAATAAAAAAGCAGGGAGACCTTATTCAAGGGCTCCCTGTTATTATTTTCTAATTAAAGATTATTTGCCACTAAGTTGATTCGTATGGAATCACACTTGGCAAGATAACCTTGTCCGATTAAACCTAATTTCTCTATTTCTACTCCCGAATGATACAGGGCAACCAACTCTCTTTCTTGTTCTGATCTCGGAACATTATCCAAATATCTCATATTCCAGTCGCAGAGCAAAATCATTGATTTTATTGCCACTTTATGATCTAAAACTCCTGCAAAAAAATCAACAGGAAGATTGGCAGCAGGGTATTTCTTCCTCAACAATTGATATGTTGGGGAAGTCATTTGAGCAGGACCAAAAGCATTTCTTTTGCTTTTAACGCTGACAAATGATTTTTCCCTGTTTGCTCCCAAAAAAGCAAGTGTCCTTTTTGTGCTTCCAAAATGCGCGTTTTCCGTCAGAAACAGGAGAGTGGGAATTCTAGATGAAATCATTTCGGCAACCAATTTCTTTTTTTGGGCTTGAGATCTTACTCCTTGATTTTTTAACTGCTCATAAGCCTGAGCAATTAAATTTTTCAAGTATTCTCTGCCGGTGTTTTCTAATTCCGCAGACAAAATTCCCTTTGAAAACGGTGTCCAAACTAAATCCACTATTTTGTCTCCAACGCATTTTTTACTTTTTATTGAGAGCAACTGATAATTTAAAGGAGACGGGTTGAGAAAAGATGCGTTTAGACCCCGGAGCGTTATGATAGGAATCATATTATTGTCTTCGGGTGTTAATATTTTCCGATTTGAGTCCGCCAGAACAATCCTTACTTTAACAATGTCTATTTTTCTTTGCTTTAAGGTGTCCCATAAAGCAATATATGCGGTTGAATTACTGCATTGGAATTTGTCGTTGGAAAGCATTTTTTCAGCGGCATCAATTCTGGAAATTAAACTATGTCTAAGAATTTCTCGTGTTTTATGGGTTTTTTCTTTAAACCCGATAAAACCAACAATCAAACAGATTATAATTGTCCAACAAGTTTTTTTCATCTTTTCTCCTTTGTCTGCCAAAGCAGACTTTGTTTAAGAACTAATTTAACTTTTTGTATAAATATTTTAGCACATTTTTTGCCTTTTGTCAACCCCGTTAGAAGCAGGTCGCCCCAGGCGAGCGTAGTCGTGCCTCCGGCAGGGCGGCTTCTAACGGGGCCAACCCCCTCACCTAGAACACTGATAAACACTTGGTTTTTTATTTTCTAAATCTCTAAATTTAAAAAATAAAAAAGGAGCAGTTTTTAACGCTGCCCCTTTGTTTTCTAATTTTTACTTACTTTTCTAAATGGAAATAATCTCCAACATTTGGGTACATATTGTTATAATCAGTAAAGCGGCGAATCTTAGATAGAATAAATGCCACAATAATCCAGAAAATCATGATAAGTAGCCAGCCAAATATCATAGTCAATAAAAAATTAGTGCCTAACTCAATTCTTACCCATTTTCTTTCTTCATCCCATTTTACGGTTTTAATCTTTTGAAAAATACCAATCTTCCTTATTCTTTCTCCTGCATTTAACCATTCGTTTTTTTCTTTAGAAAATCCAGAATAGGATAGCCAAATGCCATTTCTGCGACTAATTACTTTAACCTGAAGTTCTTTGTAAGGATAAGGGAAAGAAAACAGATTGGTTAAAGAGATTGAATGACCAGGTTGAACTTCATTAACCATGGTTATTTTGTCAGCATTAAAACCATTAAGAAAGACGTTGGTTGCTTCTTTCCGGTCTTGGTTTATTAAACAGACAATCCATATTGTTGAGATTATCCATATAATAATGCCGATTTTTTTAAAGTTCCTTTTTGATTTCCTTGATTCTCCTTCCAGCACAACTACTTTCTTTGCAGGTTCTTCCTGTACTGATTTTTTCTTTTCTGGCACTTTATTTTTTGCCATTTAATACCTCCTTTTAACAAGTTTGTACTGCACCAAACTTTATGTTTGGCTTATTACTCATAATTTAATCAGATTTTTTGAATCTTGTCAACCCCGTTAGAAGTTCATTAATAAACTATTGATATAGAAAGGCTTAAGGCGAAGCCGCCTTTGCGGCTTTGGTTATTTTAAATATAAAGATTTGCGCCAAACTTCTAACGGGGTCAAGATGGAATTATTCCCCCTTGAAATATGTATGATTAGTGCTATAATTTTTGTTATGTCAGAGATTATCGGTCACCAAAAGATTGTCAATTTTTTGAAAAAGAGCATTTCGGGCAATAATTTGGCCCATACTTATTTATTTTACGGACCGTCTCATATCGGTAAAAGCAAAGTGGCTGAATTTTTCGCCGCCAGCTTAATTTGTCAAAATCCGAAGTCCGGAAATCCTTGCGGCGAATGTCAAAATTGTCTTCAAATTCAAAAGAAAATTCATCCGGATGTTTATTGGGTTATTAATCAGGAAAATAAAAACCAGATCAGTATTGAGCAAATTCGCCAACTTAAAGAAAATTTGGCTTTAGAGCCCTTTTGCGCTCCTTATAAAGTTGCTATAATAGAAGAGGCGGATAATTTGACCATTCAAGCGGCAAATTCATTTTTAAAATTACTTGAAGAATCGGCGTCTAAAACCGTTATTATTTTAATCGCCAAAAGTTTCCGCAATATTCCTTTGACCATCAGATCACGTTCGCAAATTATCAGATTTTCTTTTCCAAAAAAGACGGAAATTATCACCAGTTTAACCGAAGATTTCAAGTTAAGCGATAAAGAGGCGGAAAATATTTTTAATTTAAGCTTGGGGCGGCCGGGTTCAGCCATGGAACTGGTTTCTGACCCCCAAAAAATCAAAGAATATCAAAAATTTAAAGCAGTAATATTAAATGAATTGGCCAAAAATAATTTTCTCAGCCGGTTTGAAATAGCCGATTTATTAAACGATTCAAGCTCTTTAAGCAACTTATTGAGAGTAATGAGAGATTTAATTCTTTTTAAATTGGGCATTTCAACGTC